>CAMDDY010000222.1 GCA_945893125.1 Bordetella parapertussis | reverse complement strand
AGCGCGATGCCGAGTGTCAGCACCACGATGCCCCACTGCCAGGCGCTGTAAATGATAGCGGGGTGGCCGCTGAACAGCATTTTTTCCACTTCGGCTTCGCGTGTCGCGGCAAACGCCACCAGATCGGTGTTGCAGAAACGGCACTTGATGGCGGCAGCCTTGATGGTTTCACCGCACACCGGGCACACTTTGGTTTCATCGCTCATGGGTCAATTCCATTGTTGCCAGAAAAATCATCACGCGGGTCACACGTGACCGCCGCTCTCATCCGAGTATTCGAGGTTCGCGGTTGCCTGTCAACCATCGAGGGTGGTAGGGACAGCGTATGATCCACGCACACGCCGTCCGCGAATCTACCCGATGCCCAAAACACGAAGGACTGTTATGCCGCGCCTATTGATGCGTGACGTTTCGTTTGCGGCACTGGCTGTTGCCTGCGCCATACCAACAGCCAACGCGCAAACTGCCACAACCAGTGCGTCAACGGCTTATCCCAACCGCGCCATCCGTATTGTTATTCCTTTCACGCCAGGCGGCGGTTCCGACATGCTCGGCCGATTGGCCGCGCAGAAACTCACGGAAGAATTCAAACAACAGTCGGTGATCGAAAATCGCGCGGGCGCGGGCGGACGTATCGGCGCGGAGTACGTGGCCAAATCGCCGCCGGACGGCTACACCCTGCTGCTTACCGGCAGCGGCGCCATCATCATGGCGCCCGCGCTCTACCGCACCGTGCCTTACGACGTGGCGCGCGATTTCGCGCCCATCACGCTGGTGGCGTCGAGCGCGCATGTGCTGGTGACGCACCCCAATGTGCCGGTGAAATCCGTCAAGGATTTGATCGCGCTGAGCCGGGCGCGGCCCGGTCAATTGAATTACGCATCGGCGGGCGCGGGCGCGCCGGGACACCTCGCGGGCGAATTGTTTGGTTCGATGGCCAAATCACGCCTCTCGCATGTGGCCTACAGGGGCACCGCGCCCGGCGTGTTGTCGGTGGTGATGGGCGAAACCGATCTGATGTTCAGCAACATGCTGTCGGTCATGAGCGCGCTGCAATCGGCGCGGCTGCGCGCGGTGGCGATCACCAGTCTACAGCGCTCGGCTTCGTATCCGCATCTGCCCACCTTTGCCGAATCCGGCTTGCCGGGATTCGAGGTCGTCACGTACTACGGCGTGCTCGCACCCATGGGCACGCCGCCGAGCGTTATCACGCGGCTGAACCAAGCGCTGGTCAAGGGCTGGCAATCCGGCGACACGCACAAGCGCCTCGAAGCAGACGGCTCCGAGCCGATCACCAGCACGCCGCAGGCATTTGCCGCGTTGATACGCGGCGAGACGGAAAAGTGGACGCGCATCATCAAGGACGCGGGCATCGCGCCGCAGTAAGACAGGAATCAAATTTGAACTCGCCCGTGAACAAGCCGATGCGGCTGGTACTCGACACCAACGTGTGGCTCGATTGGCTGGTGTTTGCCGACACCGGCGTCGCGCCCATTCAGGATGCCGTTGCGCGCGGCGACGCCGTCGTTTGCATATCAGCCGCGTGCGAAACCGAGTTGATTCGCGTGCTGGGATACCCGTTGTCCGGGCGCGCGCTAAACGCCGATGCGCAAGTCAACGCGTTGGCGCAATGCCGCGCCATCGCACGCACCGCGCACGATGCGCACGATGGTTACGCTCAGCACATCATCACCGCGTTGCCGCGCTGCGCAGACCCCGACGATCAGATGTTTCTGCAACTGGCGCGCGATAGCGGCGCCAATGTGCTGATTACCAAAGACCGCGACTTGCTCGCGCTCGCCACGCGCAAGGTGACGCCGCTGCCGTTTCGCATACTCACGCCGCGCGAGTTCGCACGTGAGTTCGCGACCGCTTTGTAGGTCGCTTTCATCGGTTAAACTCTTTTTCAGTACCGCCATTCAATATCACAATTAATCGTTTAAATACAAATACTTATGATATATCAACGCAAGGAATCCTGCATGAAAATAACGCACATTGCACGCGCAATACTATTCGCCGCCATCGCGCTCTGCACCAGCGCTATTGTTACGCATGCCGCCGACGCGCCCAAATTTGAAGTCGAAGCCGCATGGCCGAAGATGCCGGAGAAGTGGAAATTCGGCGACGTTTCCAGCATCGCCATCGACGCGCAAGACAACGTATGGGTGCTGCATCGCCCGCGCACGCTGCAAGGCGATCAGGCCAAGATGGCTGCGCCCGCGATCATGATCTTCGACAGCGCGGGTAATTATCTGCGCAGTTGGGGCGGCAGCGCGGGTAACGATAAGGGCTTTGAATGGCCGCAGCGCGAGCACGGCATCCATATCGATTACAAAGGCTTTGTGTGGGTGGGCGGCAACAACTGCCCCGCGCGCGCCCTGCCCGGCCTGCAACCGGTGGGTGACGATCAGTTGCTCAAATTCACACAAGACGGCAAGTTCGTGATGCAGATCGGCAAAGCCACGTCGAGCAAAGGCAATGCCGATACGCTCAATCTGCAACAGCCCGCCGACGTGTGGGTGCATCGCAAAACCAACGAACTTTTTGTCGCCGACGGCTACGGCAATCACCGCGTGGCGGTATTCGATGCCGACAGCGGAAAATTCAAACGCATGTGGGGCGCCTTCGGCAACAAGCCCGCGGACAATTTTGCCTGTCCGCCGCCGAGCCTGAAAGCCGTGCCCGACGGTCCCGGCCCCGATCAATTCAGCATCGTGCATGCCATCCGTGTCGCGGACGACGGCTTGGTCTACGTGGCCGACCGCGAAAACCGCCGCGTACAAATGTTCACTGCCGAAGGCAAGTTTTTAAAACAATACGTCAGGCACAATGCGCCGTTCGCGCGCAACGTCGCGTTGTCTTCGGATGCCGATCAGCGCTATCTCTACGTGGGCGGCGGCATCGACATCGTGATTCTGGATCGCAAAACGCTGGAGTTCGTCGATGTGATCGGCGGTGGCGGACTGCTCGGCGGCGGGCATCAGATCGCCACCGATTCCAAGGGCAACATTTACGTCGCGCAAACCGTGCGCGGCATGCAGAAGCTGGTGTACAAGGGCATGGGGCCGGTGACGAACAAATGAGTGACTTACTTCGCTGGTCGCTGGGCGCATGCTGCGCTGTGTGCTGTGTCGCCGCCAACGCACAATCGGCCTACCCCATAAAACCCATACGCTTCATCGCCATGGGTGTGGGCTTCCCTGAAAACACCGCGCGCGTGATCGGCAATGAAATCACCGGCATGGCAAAGCAGCAAATCGTGGTTGAACCCCGGCCCGGCGCCAACGGCATACTCGCCGCTGAGTTTGTCGCGAGGGCGCCCGCCGACGGCTACACCCTGCTGGTCGGCACCAACTCCACGCACGCCGCGAACCCCAGCCTCTACAAAAAGCTGCCTTACGATTACGTAAAGGATTTCGCGCCCGTCAGCGGCCTTTCCAGCGGCATGCAGGCCGTGGCGGTCAACCCGCGCGTGCCGGCGAAAACCATCGCCGAACTCACCGCGCTGGCACGCAAGGCGCCGGGCAATCTGACCTTTGGCTCCGCCAGTTCGTCGTCGCACGTCGGCGTGGAGTTTTACAAACTCCTCACCGGCGTCAATATAACCAACGTGCCGTACAAAACCATACCGCAGGCCGCAACCGATCTCATCGCCGGACGTATCGACATGATGATTATCAATCTCGGCGCGGCAGTGCCGCAGGTGCAGGCCGGCAAGCTGCGCGCGCTGGCGGTCACCGGTGCAAAACGCTGGCCCTCGCTTGCTAATGTGCCCACCATGCGCGAAGCAGGCGTGGCGAACTACGAATGGACCTTCTGGAACGCCGCGTGGCTGCCCGCCCACACGCCGCCGGAGATCGTCGCGCGCATGAACGAATGGATCGTTGCAGCGCTGGATCGTCCCAAGGTGAAAGAGTATTTATTCAACGCCGGCAGCAGCGCCTTCGCCACTACGCCCGATGAACTGATGAAATTCCAGATCGCCGAACACGACAAGTGGCGCAAGGTGATTGTGGCGGCGGGGGTGCAGGCGGAGTAAGGCGGCGCGCTTCGTCAGTTAGCTGAGATACGATCCGGCGCTACTCCGCCTTAATCCCCGCCGCTTTAACCACCTGCGCCCACTTCACAATATCCGCCTTGATGGTGGCGGCGTATTCCTCCGGCAAGTTGCCGGCGGGTTCGGTGCCTGCGGCGGTAAGCCGTTCGCGAATATCGGGCAACTTGAGAATGCGCAGCAATTCGTTACTCAGGCGGACAACGATTTCCTTCGGCGTATTCGCCGGCAGCGCCAGACCGAAGGCGGAGTTGTAATCGTAGCCGGGCACGCCGGCCTCCTGCATGGTGGGAATGTCGGGCACCGCCGGTGAGCGGCGCGAACTGGTGACGGCGAGGCCGCGCACGCGCGGCGGCGACAGTGAGGGCTTCGCCGACGGCAAGGCGACGAACATCATCGTGACGTGTCCGCCGATGAGGTCGGTCACCGCCGGCGCATTGCCTTTATAGGGCACTTGCACCACATCGAGCCCGCTGACTTTCAGCCGCAGCAGCTCCATCGTCATATGCCCGACACCGCCGGTGCCCGAGGTGGCATAGGTCAACTGGCCGGGCCGCGCGCGAATCAGGCGGATGAGTTCCTGCACGTTGCGTACCGGCAGCGACGGATGCACCAGCAGAATATTCTGCACCGAGGCCATGGTGCCCAGCGGAATAAAATCCTTGATCGGATCGTAGGGCAATTTTTGCAGGCTGGCGCTCATGGCGAAGCTGCTGGTGATGAGGCCGAGCGTATGACCGTCCGGCGCGGATTTCGCCAGCATCTCGGTGCCGACAATGCCCGCCGCGCCGCCACGGTTTTCAACAATCACCGGCTGCCCCAGCGCCTCGCCGAGTTTTTGCCCGACTGTGCGCGCGACAATGTCCGTACCCGCGCCCGGCGGGAACGGCACGATCAGGCGGATGGGGCGCGAGGGATAGGCGGATTGTGCAACGGCTGGCGGCACTGCGTGCAGCGTGATGAGTGCGGCGAGCGCGCAGCCCCTTGTGATGCTACGTAAGGTGATATTTATCGCCATTGCCACTATTTGCGCTGTGTTCGAAAGTAACTCATGCCTCTCTGCGGATGCTCCTTCCCCTTCAGGGGGAAGGTTGGGATGGGGGTGGGGTGAAGGCTACCCCATCCCCACCCTAGCCCTCCCCTTGAAGGGGAGGGTATTATTTTGTAACGCAGTGCAATTATGGTGCTTCTAGAAAATTCATGTAGGTGTCGCCACACTCTCAAGCGGTATTGCGCGCCACACGCCCGCCGTCGACCGTGACAATGGTGCCGCTCACATACGAGGCGCGCATTGAGGCGAGAAACACCACCATGTCGGCAATCTCATCAGTGCGGCCGAGCCGCCCCAGCGGCGGACTGTTGATGAGTTCCAGCCAGCGCGAGGCATCGCCCAACTCTTTTTTCGCCTGAATCTCCAACCGTCCGCGCAGGCGGTCGGTCTCGATCTGGCCGGGGTTGACACCGACCACGCGCACGTTGTGATCGACACTCGCGCCGCCGAGCGCGCGCGTAAACGCCATCAGCCCGGCATTGCCGGTGGTGCCGGCGATGTAATGCGCGAGCGCGCGTTCGCCCGCAATGCCGATTACATTGATGATGACGCCGGCCTTCCTTTGACACATGCGCGCGTAAATTTCCCGCGTGAGATCAATGTAGCCAAACACTTTCAGCTCCCAGCCTTCGCGCCAGCGCGCCCCGGTCACGGCATCAAGGTTGCCGGAAGGAATCGCGCCTGCGTTATTCACCAGGATATCCACGCCCGCACAACGCTGCGCCAGTTCGACAACGTTGGCGCTATCGGACAAATCCAGCGCATGGCATTCCACCTTGACGTTGCCCGCCGCCAGCACTGCGGCCCGCGCGCTTTCAAGATCAGCCGCCGTGCGCGCGGCCAGGTGCAGATGCACACCCTCGCGCGCGAACTCTTGTGCGATCGCGAGGCCAATGCCGCGCGACGCGCCGGTGACCAATGCGGTTTGGCCGGATAGTTTCAGGTCCATCTCGTGCCGCCCTTCAAAGGTTTCACATCGTCACCCGGACGCAGGCAAGCACTTCTACGGCACAAAGAAGAAATCTCCCACCACCTGATCGTAAAGCGCGGGCACTTGATCATGCCCAATGGATTTCGCCACCTGCATCACCTCTGCCCGTACTTGCCGCATGATCCGGTCGATGGTGATGCCCTTTTGCCGTATATGCTTCAGAAACACCCGCGTAAACAAGCCATTGGGGGATCGGTCGTTCGGGCCCACATGATCCAGCGCCTGCTGGCCGGCCCCTGCCGAGAACACGATCATTTGTCCCGACGCCACGTTGGTCGCTGTCAATCCCCGTCCGCCAACCGCCCTGCCCGCCACCGCAAAAGGATTGTCGCGGCACGCGTCGATGACCGCCAAAGTTAACCGTGCCTTTGATTCAGCAAGATCATCCATCACGCGCTGTAGCGATATCGCTTCATCCCTCACAGCGGTCGCGTCTTCCGCACGTATGTCGGTGGGCAGCAGGTAATTGGCGCCGCCCAACTGCACGCCATGTCCCGCAAAAAAGAAAAACACTTCATCACCGCCCTCGACCCGGCGTACGAATTCCCGGATCACCCGTTTCATTTCCCGTTCGTTGACGTCATAGTGCGCGGATACCGCATAGCCTGCGGAAAGAAACGCCTGCTCTATGGCGCTGGCGTCGGTACGCGCGCTTCCCAACCTGGGCACGCTGGTATAGGAGTCGTTGCCGATGATCAGTGCCTTACGCGTCACTCGCGAGGGAATCGCCACCGGAACCCTCCGATCCGCTTCAGCACTTGCCTGCAATTCACGCCGCCTGCGCTCCTCATCCGCCTTTGCCACGGACTCGCGTTGCTTGCGATCTTCTTCCAGCCTTGCCTGAACTTCGCCCCGGATACGATCTTCTGCGGCCTGAGCCTGCGTCTCGCGCAGCTTGCGCTCCGCCTCTACTCTTGCCTGCACTTCGCGCTGAATACGCTCTTCGTCGACAGCCGGTTTCACCTCGACCGGACGAGCCACCACCTCCGATTGCACGACCCTGGCACTCAGTTCAGTGCCATAGGCCTGGACATAGAATGTTTTGTATTCTGCGATGCTATCTGCGTTAATTCCTGACTTCTTGATGGCTTCTTCACGAGACGACAGTCGATCAATGGAGATAAGGATGGGTCCACGAAACTCCATCGAGCAAGAGATCGGACTATTGCCGCCGTCGTTACTCGGCTGAGAAGTATTACCCATTATATTTATCCTGCTTGGCGAAAGAGTAGCCCCCCTTCCGAAGAGATTCGTGCTCCAGGAATTCGCGAAAGTGCCATTAACATTCACTCTAAGTGGGTCAACCCCGCATCGCGCCAAAACAATAGCCTTGCCATTAGCAATTTCCGCATAAATCCTGGCAGAACCACTTTCCCAGCCAAAGTAAGCCGCGGTCGCACCCGGTTTGGGGGATGCATTTTGTCCCGCCGACAGCGGCGTAAACAAAATGCCGCCAATCGAGATCAATAAAAGCAGTATCCGTTTCATTCAACGATTCTACCGATTAATGATGCAATAGTTTGCGTCCACGATAGTGCACGTAGCACACGTAATGTCTCTTGGCACAAGATACGCCTGCTTTTTCGAAAACTACATCCCCACCGCCGTCTTCGCCATCAACAACCCCGCCTTTTTCAAGCCCGCGCGTATCGCCTCCTTGCGCGCCAGGGTGACGTTCAACGCCGGCGGGCGCACCCACGAGGACGTGATATCACCCAACTGCGCCAGCGCCTCCTTGTTGGCGGCGCAGGTGCTCACCGGCGTTTTCTGTAACTGGTATTCGTAGATCGCATCCATCAGCGGCACGGCGAAGTTATTGTGTATTTCCTTCGCCTTGCGCGCGTCACCCTCGGTTGCTTCGCGGATCAGTTCCACCCATTGCTGCGTGCCGACCACGCTGATGCCGAGCAGCGCGCCCGGCGCGTTGTGCAGCAGCATGCCCAGCAGCGACGGCGCATCGCAGGCCGCGAGCACCGCGAGTTTGTCGCCGAGCGCGTCGTTGATTTCCGCGTACTTGGATGCGGTGACTGTCGCAGCCTTGATGCCCACCACATTCGGCAGGCCGGCAATACGCTCCAGCGCCGCCAGCGAATACGCGCAACCCGTCGCCTCGGGGTATTGAAACACAATCATCGGCAAGCCGACTTCGCGATCCATGCGCTCAAACACGCCGTAGACGGC
>CAMDDY010000221.1 GCA_945893125.1 Bordetella parapertussis | reverse complement strand
CAAGAAAGGTGAAGGCGTACCTGGATCCCGATATGGAAGCCTTCCCGCGTTATGGCGCGTACATCAAGGCGACTTTGCTTGGCGGCGAGGAAATCACGGTGATCGCGTTTGACCATAAGGGCACACCCGCCAAGCCCTTTACCTCTGATGAAATAGCCACGCGTTTTCGAAAGATGACCACGGGTATTCTTACGCCCCGCAGCGCCGGAGACATTATTGCCGGGGTCGATCAACTGGACCAACCGGGCCCGGGTGTCATCGAGTCGTTAACTGCGGCACTGAGGACGGTCGACGCGCGTTGATCTGGAAGTCGCCCATGCAAGATCAATTCTTGCAGGCTGGCCGGGAATCCATTTGAGCGGCGAACCTGAACACCACCTGCGCGCAATGGTGCTTGATGGCGTTCACCAAAGCGTAGCGGAAGACCGCGCGCTGCGGTTCAGAAGTCGCCGCTCGGCGTAGCAGTGTGACGAGGGGACGTGTTTGCGGGGTAGTGGGGTTGAAACGGCTGCGGTTTGGCGGGCCGGTGGGATAGTTCGAACTATGCGAATGCACGGTCAAGACGGGTGGTTAAGTCCGCAGATTAATGAGGATGTGGCGTGCGAGTTTCTATGCGATGAGCGGGTTGGCTGCCA
Source organism: Bordetella parapertussis (assembly GCA_945893125.1). Classification (GTDB taxonomy): domain Bacteria; phylum Pseudomonadota; class Gammaproteobacteria; order Burkholderiales; family SG8-41; genus UBA5216. Next base: position 7,652 of record CAMDDY010000221.1, on the reverse strand, counting down.
TGGCGCGGTAGTAGATCGTGTTGCAGCGCACGGATACGTTGAATTTAAGAATACAGGAGTGTTTGAAGTGAGGGTTTTCAGAATTTTGTGTTCCGCGCTGCCGACAACAGCACCCCTATCCACCGCTACGAAATCGCGTCACTATCTGAGGCAAGAGCCGTATGCAGCAATTCTGCCAGTACGGATCTGTGCGGGGGGCGACGGGTAACCGTTGTCCCTACCGCGACAAAAACACAACAAAAACACCACAAAAACATATACTTACAATACCTTCTCCGCTACAGGTATCTTCGGCGGGCGCGCCATCAAAAAGAACAGCGAGCCCGAGGCTGCCAGCATGGCCAGCACGGTAAAACCCATGCGGTAATTGCCGTTCCAGTCAGCAAAGGCGCCGGCGAGTATCGGCCCGATGATGTGGCCGAATACGGTGATGGTTGCCGACAGTCCCATGATGACACCGATGGAACGCCGGCCGAAATAATCCGCGCGGATGGCCTGCATGAACGGGCCGCGCAGCCCCCATGCGGTGCCATGTATCAGCACCGACAACACCAGCATGATGGGGCCTATGGCATAGGTGAGCATCAGCATGCCGGTGGCGTGCATCAGCATGCAGGCGGCGGCGACCTTGCGTTTTTCGAATTTTTCGCCGATCACCCATCCCAGCACCACGCCGAAAAACTGCCCCACCGTCACCAGCGTGAAGATCAGCGTGGCCTGTGACAGCGTATAGCCCAGGCCCTCCTTGATATGCGTAATGGCATGCACGTTAATGGCTATAACCACCAGCAGTGAAAACGCGTGGCCCAGCGAGATCAGCCAGAACGCACTGGTGCGCAACGCTTGGCGCGCGGTGAATGCGGGTGCCGCGGGCGCCTCGGGCTGCCCCTTGACGACGGGCGCGGCAGGCACGCCGTCGATGGTTTCGCCGTGATCTTCCGGGCGGCTGCGGATCATGCACGCGAGCGGCCAGCCGGCCAGAATGGCGATGACGCCGGAGCCGAAGGCGGTGACCCGCCAGCCGAAAGTTTGCATCGACAGCGCCACCAGGAATACAAACAGCCCGCCAATCGCACCGCCGAGCTGAAGCGCGGACAGCGCACGCGTGCGGCGTTTTTCAAACCACTGAATGATCGACACGCTCATCAGGAAGTTGCTGAACATGCTGGAGCCCAGCGCGATAATCACGAATGCCGCGTAGAAGCCCGCCAACGTATCGATTTGGCTCAACAGGAGGAAACCGAGGCCGAACAGCAGCACGCCCGCGCGCACCATGCCTTGGGAACCGAAGCGATCCACCATCCAGCCGAGCACCGGGCCCAGCAGCGCCACCTCGGTTGATTTCAGCGCGGCGGCGGCCGCGAGGGAGGTCTTGCTCCAGCCGCGTTCCTCGACGAGTACCGCGACATACACACCGAACGCCTGATTCAGAAGCATGCCCTGCAAAAATTGCAACGCGCCGCCGGCGAATACGATTTTCCAGCCGTAAAATATTTTCTTCATGGGATGTGCCGAGGATAACGCAGGCGGGGCGGCGGCGCATCATCCGGTGCGTATTTCGCCTTGGCCCAAAACAGCACATAATATGAACAACGATGCGCCAGGGCCGTAGCGTCAGGCACACGAAAGGAGTCTCATGATCTTTCGCCAAGTGTTCGATCCGCAGTCATCAACCTACAGTTACCTGCTCGGTGACGAGCGCAGCGGCGAAGCGGTGCTGATCGACCCGGTGTTCGAGCAGGCGCGCCGCGACCGCGCGCTGATCGCCGAACTGGGACTGACGCTGCGCTATACCCTCGAAACCCACGTGCATGCCGATCACGTGACGGGTGCCTGGCTGCTCAAGCAACGGCTGGGCAGCCGCATCGCGCTCTCGGGCGTGAGCGGCGCCGAGGGCGCCGATGTGGCACTGGCCCACTGTGACCGCGTGGAGTTCGGCTCACGCTACCTGGAAGCCCGCGAAACGCCGGGGCACACCAGCGGTTGCATGACCTACGTACTGGATGATGAATCGATGGCTTTCACCGGCGACGCCTTGCTGATCCGCGGTTGCGGCCGTACCGATTTTCAGCAGGGCAGCGCGCGCACCCTGTATCGTTCCGTGCATAGCCAGATATTCACCCTGCCGCCCGCATGCCTGTTGTATCCCGGTCACGATTATCGCGGACTGACCGTTACCAGCGTGGACGAGGAGCGGCGGCTCAACCCGCGGCTCGGCAGCAGCATCGGTGAGGCGGACTTCACGGGCTACATGAATAACCTGGGGCTGCCGCATCCCAGGCAGATTGACGTGGCGGTGCCGGCCAATCTCAAGTGCGGATTGTTGGCCGACGCCCCGGCGCAGATCGCCGAACCGGCATGGGCGCCGCTGACGTTTACCTTTGCCGGCATCTGGGAGATTTACCCGCAGGCGCTGGAAGAGATTTCAGCGCAAGTGCAAATCCTCGACGTGCGCGAGACTGGCGAATTCAGCGGGCCGCTGGGTCATATCAAGGGCGCGGAACTTATTCCGCTGGGTGAACTGGCCGCGCGGGCAGGCGATCTTGCGCGTGAGCGGCCCATCGTCGCGGTGTGCCGTTCGGGCGCGCGTTCAGCGCAGGCGTGTGTGATCCTGCAACGTGCTGGCTTCAGTGATGTGGCGAACCTCGCCGGCGGCATGTTGCGCTGGCGCGCGGAAGGCTTGGGCGTCGTAGGCGGGCGGCAGTAGAAAGCAGAGCCTAATACGTCTGCTCACCCTTGACGGTGATGCGGTGCATCACCCGGCGATGGCCGTAGTAATCGTTCACCGGATAATGCAGCGCGCGGCGGTTGTCCCACACCGCTATGGAACCCACGTCCCAGCGAAAGCGGCAGGTGAACTCAGGCTGCGTGGCGTGTTGCATCAGATACAGCAGCAGCGGCCGGCTTTCTTCCGGCGTCATGCCGACGATTTGGTAGGTGATGCCGATGTGGCACAGGTAGAGCGCCCGGCGGCCGGTCTCCGGATGATGGCGCACCAGCGGATGCTCGTAGGGTTCAGGGTCAACCTCCGGTGCGGTCGGCGTCATCGCCGCTGGACGTTTTTTCTTTTTGTCGTAAATGCTGAGCGTGCGCAAGTCCGCGATCATCGCTTTCATGCCATCCGACAGCGTGTCGTAGGCCCCGTGCAGATTGGCGAACAGCGTGTCGCCGCCGACGGGCGGCACTTGTTTGGCGTAGAGCATGGTGACGCGCGCGGGCGTGGGGGTGAACATCTGATCGGTATGCCAGTTCGCGCCGAACACCGTGGTGTCGGTTTCCTTCTTGACGACCTCGATGATTCCCGGATGATCGGGTAAACAACGCATATGCGGATGCAGATGTATCTCGCCCCAGTGTTTTGCAAATGCCATCTGCTGCGCCGGGGTGATGGTCTGGCCGCGGAAAAAAATCACGCCGTGATCCAGCAGCACCTGGTTGATGGCGCTGAACGTTGCGTCATCCATTTCCCGCGACAGATCGACGCCGTGGATTTCCGCGCCCATGCCGCCGGTGAGCGGTCGAATGTCGAGCGTAGCGAGTTGCTGCTTGAGGACAGTGGAAATTTTGGCCTCCCTGAATTACGGATTGCGAACCGGCAATGTAGCCCTGCGTTTGCCAACGGTCAACCGGGACGCCCAATATTAGCCGGGGCAATGCGCGTGATTTTGGTTAGAATTCAAGGCGGATCGGGTTTCCCGCATTGACCGCTGGATGCCGCTGAAAAATGGAGGGGCCATGGTGTCGCGATTCATTCGATTGCTGCCGGGGTGCGTGGTGTCCTGGGCCATGCTGGCGCCGGTTACGCTATTCGCGCAAGCCGCGCCGGATCGTTCTGCGTATCCTGCCAGGCCCATTCGTATGGTCGTGCCGTTCGTGCCGGGTGGCCCATCGGATATCCTGGGCCGCAGTCTTGGGCAAAGCGCCGCCGAGCGGCTTGGGCAGCCGGTGGTGATCGACAATCGCGGCGGCGCGGGCGGCAACATCGGTGCCGAGATCGTGGCGCGCTCGGTGCCCGACGGCTACACGATTTTGTTGGCTACGCCGGGCATCCTCATCGCCAACCCGGCAATGGGTAAGGTGCCATTCGACACGCTACGCGATTTTGCACCGGTGACGCTGGCCGCCAACATGACCAGCATCATGGTGCTGCATCCATCGGTGCCGGCACGCACGCTGAAAGAGTTTATCGACTACGCGCGTGCGCGACCGAAGCAACTCACCTACGGCACGTCGGGCAACGGCTCGGCAAGCCATCTTGGCACCGAATTGTTCAAGCTGGCCGCGCGCGTGGACATCACGCATGTGCCCTACAAGGGCGCGGCGCCGGCGGTGACTGATTTGCTGGGCGGCCACCTTACCGTGATGCTGATCGGCGTGCCGGTGTCGCTGCCGCATGTGCGCACCGGCAAGCTCACCGCGCTGGGTATTGCCAGTTTGCAGCGTTATCCGGCGGCGATGGATCTGCCCACGCTCGCTGAATCGGGTCTGCCGGGATTTGAAGTGGCCAACTGGTTTGCCGTGCTCGCGCCCGCCGGAACGCCGTCCGCGATGGTCAGCCGGCTCAACAGCGAATTTAATGCGGCGTTAAAGCCGGTTGAAATGCGCGAGCGTTTACTGAAACAGGGTTTCGAGAGCGCCGGCAGCACGCCCGCTCAGTTCGCCGCTTACCTGCGCGCCGAGACGGAAAAATGGACAAAAGTGGTGCATGAGGCGCGGATACGGCCAGGTTAACCGCGACAGGATGCATGTATGAGAGAGGGGGACCCGTGCCACGATTATTTCTGCGAGGTTCGCACATGAAAATTCAAATCGCCGGGGGCGTTCTTTGCATTTTTGCGCTGGTGTTCACCCATGCCCGCGCTCAACCCTGGAAGCCCGAAAAAAATATCGAAATGCTGATCGGCCTTTCCGCCGGCAGTTCGCAGGATCGTACCGGGCGCATGCTGCAGAAAGTGTGGCAGGACACCAAAACGGTGAATGCCTCGGTGAACGTGGTTAACCGGCCCGGCGGCAGCGGACAGGTGGCGTTGACGGTGCTCGCGCAGCGCGCGGGTGACGCGCATACGCTGTATGTGGTTTCGCCCACGTTTCTGACGAGCTACATCAATGGGCTGGGCACGTTTCAGTTCACCGACTTTACGCCGCTGGCGCTGCTGGGCCGGCAGTATCTCGCCGTAGCGGTGCGTCCTGAATCCGCCGTCAAGTCCGCGCGCGATTTGATGGAACGGTTAAAGCGTGATCCCTATACATTCACCGTGGGCATCAACGGCGCGGGCGGCACGCTGCATATCGTGGCGGGATTGCTGGTGAAGGCGGCGGGTGGTGATCCGAAGAAGGCGCGCATCACGGCATTTAATGGCGGTGAACTGATGACCGCGGGCATCGGTGGTCACGTTGATGCCATCGTGACGGTGGCTTCCAATATTCAGCCGCACGTGGAATCCGGCAAGCTCAATATGCTGGCGGTGACCGCGCCGAAGCGTCTCGCGGGGGCGCTGGCGTCGGTGCCCACGTTCAAGGAACAAGGCGTCGATCTGATTCTGCAAAACTGGGCCGGGCTGTTCGGCGCCAAAGGGCTCACGCGGCAGCAGATCGCTTTCTGGGACGGCGCGATTGGCGCGAGCGTGGTTACGCCCGCGTGGCAGGCGTTCACGGAATCCAATCAATGGGAGCCGGCCTACCTGAACAGCGCCGAGTATCGGCGGTTTTTGCAGAGTGAAGACAAACGCCTGCGAGCGGCGTTGGTGGATTTGGGGTTGGCCAAGCAGTAGGCCGTAGTTTGCAGGCGCACTCACGCGAAACGTGCAGTCAGTCGACGCGTATGCCGGCGGTTTTCACTACCTGGCGCCAGGTCGCGATCTCCTTGCGTATCAATTCGCCAAATGATTCGGGATTGCTGTTGGCGATGTCGATGCCGATAGCGGCAAGGCGGTCGCGTACGGCCTTGTCTTGCAGTATGCGCGTCACCTCGCGGTGCCACTGGCTCACGATGGGTTTGGGCGTGGCGGCGGGAGCCAGCAGCCCCCACCATGCCAGCATGGTGTAACCCGCCACGCCGGATTCGCTGATCGTTGGAATCTCCGGCACGGCGGGCGAACGATTCGGGCTGGTGACGCCGAGTGCTTTCAACTTGCCCGCGTTGACCTGCGGCATCATCGCGCGGATGTTGCCGAAATACAGATGCATCTCGCCGCTTAACAAGGCGGAGAGTACCGGATCACCGCCGCGGTACGGCACGTGCGTCATGTCGATTCGTGCCATGCTCTTGAATAGTTCCATCGCGAGGTGGCTCGGGCTGCCGTTGCCGCCGGAGGCATAACGAAATTGTCCCGGCTTGCCGGTGGCGAGCGCGATCAAATCACGCACCGAATTCGCGGGCAGGCTTGCGGTGGCAACCAGTAGCTGCGGCGCCGAGCCAATCATCATGATGGGCGCGAAATCCTTCACCGCATCATAAGGCAGCGTGCGGGAGAGCGCGGGGTTGATGGTGTGACTGCCCGCCGCCATCAGCAGCGTATAACCGTCGCCGGCTGCCTTGGCCACCATATCGGTGCCGATATTGCCGCCCGCGCCCGCGCGGTTGTCGATCACCACCGGCTGTCCCCACGCCTCAACCAGTTTTTGCCCGACGAAACGCGCCAGCATGTCGGTGGTGCTGCCGGTGCCGAACGGCACGATCAGGCGGATGGCTTTGGCAGGGTAGGCAATATTCGTTTTAGCCATCGCTGCGTTACACGCGAGCGCCAGAGTAACCATGCAACTGAAGCGGAAGCGCGATTTTCTGGGGAATCGTCCCGTGGGGTTAGGTGCATTCATGAGGTTCATTATCTTCACCTGTGGCACGACGTGGAACCTTGATTGGCATTTCCAAAACCGTGAGCGCTGCAACAAAGGCGCCTATGCGCACGCCATCAATTGCCGAGCCTGATGGCTTTGCCGATGCGCGCGGATTCCTCGATAGCCAGGGTGATCTCCAGCGTCTGGCGCGCCTCGCGCGCGGTGGCCATGGGGCAGGGGCGCTTGCGCGACAGATGATCCAGCCATACGCGGGACTCGTCCGCGACAGGCCCCCAATAGTCGCCCAGATGCCAGTTGCCCGGCGTGGATGACGACAGGAATGCTGTCTTGAATTCGAGGCCCGGAATATAGGCATGCGGTATGCCCTTGTTGGTGATCAGCAATTCGTCGGTGTGATCGTCATTCAGGATCAGTGCGCCTTCCGATCCAAAGACTTCCATGCGCACGCCCATGCCGAGCTGCGGCGCGTGCGCGGGCAGGGCAAAGTACACGCCCAGATTGACCACGGCGCCGTTTTCGTACGTGACGAGCGCGAAGGTGGCGTCGTTGACATCGTAGCCCGCTTTGCGAAATACCGTGCCGTGGCCGCGCGCGGTGACTTCGCGCGGACGTATGCCTTCAAGAAACCAGCCCGCCACATCAACCCAATAGGTCAACACGTCGACCACCGGTGTCGCGGTGGCGGAACGCTTGAGGATTTCAATGCCTTGCGCGCGCGTGTTACAGGCACGCGCGGTAAGCGCCGTGATGTCGCCCAAGCGTCCTTCGAGGATTTGATCTTTTGCCGACAGATATCGCCGCTTGAAGCGTTGTGCGTAGCCGACGAAGAGCGGCGTTCCGGTCTGCTCGGACTT
>CAMDDY010000220.1 GCA_945893125.1 Bordetella parapertussis | reverse complement strand
TGCCGGTTTGCGGATCGATTTCGACTTCGCAGATGTGACTGCCGGCGGGTTATGTAAAGTTGGTGGGGTCGTAAAACGCGGTTTCGTTCAGGCCGGGTTCGAGTTTGTCGAGCGGGTAGTTGTGCGGCACGTAGGCGGCAAACGCAACTTCGGCGATGGTTTTTTTGCGCTCGGTACCCGTTACGGTAAACACGCCGTCCTTGAATTCAATTTGCCCGTCCGTGGCTTCGAGCAGGTGCGCGGCGATTTTTTTCCCCTTGGCGATAATTTTATCCAGCGCTTTCATGATTGCCGAGCCACCCACCGCGATGGAACGCGAGCCATACGTGCCCATGCCGAAGGGAATACGTCCGGTGTCGCCGTGAACCACATCGACGTTTTCAACCGGAATGCCGAGGCGGTCGGCCACTACTTGTGCGAAGGTGGTTTCGTGGCCTTGCCCGTGACTGTGCGAGCCGGTGAATACGCTCACCGAGCCGGTGGGATGAAAGCGAATTTCACCCGTCTCATATAGCCCCGCGCGCGCACCCAGCGACCCCGCGATGTTTGACGGCGCCAGGCCGCAGGCTTCGATGTAGGTCGAGTAACCCAGGCCGCGCAGCTTGCCGCGATCAGCGGCTTGCTTGCGTCGTGCCTCGAAGCCCGCCACGTCGGCGAGCTTCATCGCTTCGGTGAGAGTGGCGTCGTAATTACCGGTGTCGTAACACAGCGCCACCGGCGTTTGATACGGAAACTGGGTGATGAAATTGCGCCGGCGTATGTCGGCTGGGGAGATGCCCATTTCGCGTGCGGCGGTTTCCACCAGGCGCTCGACAACATAGGTGGCTTCGGGTCGGCCCGCGCCGCGATAAGCATCGACCGGTGCGGTGTTGGTGAATACGGCGGTCACTTCGCAGTAAATCGCCGGCGTGGTGTATTGGCCGGCGAGCAGCGTGGCGTAAAGAATGGTCGGCACGCACGAGGCAAAGGTCGAGAGATACGCGCCCATGTTGGCGGTGGTGTTTACGCGCATCGCCAGAAACTTGCCGTTTTTGTCGAGCGCAAGTTCGGCCTTGGTGACGTGATCGCGGCCATGCGCATCGGTGAGAAATGATTCGGAGCGTTCGCAGGTCCACTTGATCGGACGGCTCACGCGCTTCGATGCCCAGGTAATCACCGTTTCTTCGGCATAGAGGAAAATTTTGGAACCAAAGCCGCCGCCGACATCCGGTGCGATCACGCGCACCTTGTGTTCGGGCAAGCCCAGCACAAAAGCCGTCATCAGCAAGCGCTCCACGTGCGGATTCTGGCTGGTGACATGCAACGTATAGGAATCGTCACCACGCGCGTATTGCGCCAGCGCCGCGCGCGGCTCTATCGCGTTCGGAATCAAACGGTTGTTGGCGAACTCCAGCGTGGTGACATGCTTGGCGGAAGCGAAGGCCTTGTTCACCGTATCCTGCACACCGATGGACCACACGTAGCAGGTGTTGTCGGCGACACCTTCGTGAACCAGCGCCGCGCCGGGCTTGCGCGCATCGGAGGCGCTCACCACGGCGGGCAGCGTTTCGTAATCGACGTCAATCAACGCGGCGGCGTCCTTGGCCTGATGCAGCGTTTCGGCGATCACCACGGCGACCTGATCGCCAACGTGCCGCACCTTGCCTTGCGCGAGGCACGGATGCGGCGGCTCTTTCATCGGTTGCCCATTCACATCGGTAATCAACCAGCCGCAGGGCAGGCCGCTGACTTTGGCGGCGGCCAAGTCTTCGCCAGTGAATATATCCACCACGCCGGGCGCGGCGCGGGCTTTGCTTAGATCGATGCGGCGAATGGTTGCGTGCGCGTGCGGCGAGCGCAGAAAGTAGGCGTGGGTTTGATTCGCCACGTTGACATCGTCGGTATACGTGCCGCCGCCGGTGATGAAGCGTTGATCTTCTTTGCGTTTGATGCTTTGGCCGATATACGGAGCGTTCATGGGATCACCCTTTCATGCCGGCAGCACCGGCAATAACCGCTTTGACGATGTTGTGATAGCCCGTACAGCGGCACAGATTGCCGTCGATCTCCGCGCGCACGGTTTCCTCGCTTGGCGTGGGATGCCTCTGCACCAGTTCCAGCGCATTCATAATCATGCCCGGCGTGCAAAAGCCGCACTGCAGGCCGTGATGCTCGCGAAACGCGGCCTGCATCGGATGCAGATCGCCCGCCGTACCACCCGACGCGCCGGATATGCCTTCGATGGTGGTGATTTTCGCGCCCTGCGCCTGTAGCGCGAGGATGTTGCAGGCTTTCACCGCGCGGCCATCCAGATGCACCGTACAGGCGCCGCATTGCGCAGTGTCGCAGCCGACGTGCGTGCCGGTCAGATGCAATTGCTCGCGCAGCAGTTGCGTGAGCAGCGTGCGTGGGTCAACGTCGGCTGTGATGGCTTTGCCGTTGACGGTTAGAGAAACGGAAAGGGTCATGAAGCCTCCGGGGCAGGGTGCGGGAAAAAGATGCGGATCGGGTGGAATAGGCGTAGGTCATGCTAACGTAGGTATGTGCCGTGCGCAACAGAGCGCTGCGGGGCGTTGCTTTAATATGTATAAATCTATTCATAATAAACCGATATTCATAGCCGATCAGGGCGGAAGTTATCCCGCCCTGGGCGGTTAATACAAAAGGCGGGATAACTTAAACTTTACGATTTTAATATTAAATATTGTTTAAATACATATAGTTATAAATTAATAGCTTATCCGGTTATCTGCGTACTGCCAGGTGCACCCGGCGTCCCTGTTGGACAGGCTGCGTCGAATTATATATATTCTAATATCTATTCAATAAACCCCTAAATTTATGCCGCGCGTCGCCGCCTCGCCTGATGAATTGCTTGCCGCGCTTGGCGACGAAGCGCTGAGCGCTGCCAGCCTGATGCAGCGGTTCGGTTGCAGCCAGCCTACTTTGTCGCGCATGGTGCGCGCCGCCGGCGAATCCGTGGTCACGCTGGGGCGCGCGCAGCAAACGCGATACGCGCGGGTGCGCGCAACGGGCGTGGAGCAGCCGATCGTGATTACGCGTATTGACACCAATGGCGCGCCGCACAGTTGCGGCGTGCTGCACGCGGTGGGGCACACGAGCGGCTCGCGCACCGCATGGGTGGCCGAGCGGCGGGTCGAGGTGTTCGCGGGCTTGCCGTGGTTTGTGGCGGACATGCGGCCCCAGGGGTTTATCGGAAGGCAGTTTCCAACGCGCGTGCCGCATCTGGGGTTGCCGCCGGGCGCGAGCGACTGGAGCGATAACCATGTGCTGCAAGCCTTGTGCTCCGCCGGCGCCGATGAGCCGGGCGATCTGATTCTGGGCCGTGCCGCGCTGGATTTGTTTTTGCGCGAAGCAACGCCTGAGCCGATTACGCCGCGCCGCAAGGCCGCGGTGTACGTGCAAACCGCGGCACAAGCGCATGACATCACCGCACTATCCGGCAACCGCTCGTCCGCGGGTGGCGAGCAGGCGAAATTTACCGCGTATGTACAAAACGGCGTGCAAACAAGCGTGCAGACCAGCGCCGGGGCCGCGCATGTGCTGGTGAAATTCAGTCCCGCGGGCGCCGACCCGGTGGCGCGGCGCTGGCGCGATTTGCTGCGCGCGGAGCATCATGCGTTAAGCGTGCTGACTGAAAACGCTGCTGACAGCGGATTACACGCCGCGCAAGCGCAGTTAATCGATGCCGACCGCCTGTATTTGGAAGTGCGCCGATTTGACCGCATCGGCGCGCGCGGACGCAGCGGCGTGGTGAGCCTGGGCGCGGTTGACAATGGTTTTGTCGGGCAGCGGCAAAGCTGGGTGCAAACCGCGCAGCAACTTCAGCGGCAGCGGCTGCTGCGCGAAGCCGATGTGCAACGCATCGCGCTGCTGCAGGCGTTCGGGCGCTTGATCCACAACACCGACATGCACTTTGGCAATTGCGCATTGCTGCACGAGGGGCCGGGTGCGAGCAAGTTCACGCTGGCGCCGGTGTATGACATGCTGCCGATGCGCTTTGCGCCGACCGCGCAGGGCCTGCGTGAAGTGGAGATTGCGCCGGTGCTGCCCACGGCGGATGTGCTGCCGGTGTGGGCGCAAGCGTTGGAGCTGGCGCGTGCGTTTTGGACGCGCGTGCTGGACGATGGCGAGACCAGCCGCGGCTTTGCAAAAATTGCGCGCGCCGCAATGCCGTAATGTCTGCCGTGCAATAATTGCCGCATGAAAATCGCAATCCTGAATGATTACCTGCGTCGCTCGCAAACCTCCGCCGATTGGTCAAACATTTCCGCAGCCTGTGAGATTACAGTGTTTGATCAGGCTATCGCCCCGGCGGCGCTGGCGGCTACCCTCAAACCCTTCGACATCATCTGCACGCTGCGTGAACGCACGCCGATTTCGCGCGAGCTGATCGCGCAACTGCCGAATTTGAAAATGATCGCCATCACCGGGCTCTACAACCGCACGCTGGATGTGGCGGCGGCCACTGAACGCGGCATCGTGGTGTCGTTCACCGAGTTGCGCGGCTCGTATCGCAAGGCGACTTCCGAGTTGGCGTGGGGCTTGATCCTTGCGGTGGCGCGCCACATTCCGTTTGAAGCGAACCAGATGCGCCACGGCGGCTGGCAGCACACCGCCGGCTTTACGCTGTTCGGACGCACGCTGGGGCTTCTGGGTTTGGGACGACAGGGGCGTTATATGATTCCGGTGGCCAAGGCGTTCGGCATGGAGGTGATTGCGTGGAGTCAAAATCTCACGACGGACCTTGCCGCGCAACATGGCGTGCGGCGCGTGGAAAAAGATGATCTGTTTAAAAATAGCGATGTGCTCAGCGTGCATCTGGTGCTGGGCGAGCGCACGCGCGGCATGGTCGGCGCGCGTGAACTGGCTTTGATGAAACGCAGCGCGATTTTGGTCAACACCGCGCGCGGCGCCATCATCGACGAGCCGGCGTTGACCGCCGCGCTGCGCGAAAAACGTATTGCGGGCGCGGGGCTCGATGTGTTTATGCACGAGCCGCTGGCCGATGACAGTGCATTACGCAGCTTGCCCAATACCGTGTTGATGCCGCATCAAGGTCACAACGTGCAGGAGTTCTTTGAAGTGGCGTACGCCGACGTGGTGGAAAACATCAGCGCGTTTTTGCATGGCAAACCGATCCGTATTTTGACGCCTGAACGCAACGCAAGTAATGTGCAGGTGGTGTAGTAGTTCATAAATGATGAATAAATACAATTGCTTACAGGGACACCACGTTGTCGCCGCCAGCGCGCTTGCGCTCGTGTGCATGGTTGCCGTCGCGCAGCCCGTGCAAACCTACCCGCGTAAACCCATTCGTCTGGTCGTCGGTTTTCCCGCTGGCGGCGTTGCGGACGCTTCGGCGCGCCCGATAGCCACGCACATGGGCAAGTCGCTCGGCGTCACGTTGGTGGTCGAAAATCGCGGCGGCGCGGCCGGCAGCGTGGCGGGGCAGATAGCCGCGCAAGCGCCCGCCGACGGCTACACGCTGTTGTGGTCCAGCCCCGGCGCGCTGACTATCAACCGCATCCTCGAAAAAAATCTGCCGTACAACGCCGACACCGCATTCACGCCTATCGGCCGCGCGTTCACGTTCTGCAATGCGCTGATCGTGCGGCAGGATTCACCGCTGACTTCTGTTGCACAATTTATCGCGCTGGCGAAAGAGAAATCAGGGCAATTGCAATACGGCACGCAGGGCATCGGTTCGGCGGGGCACTTGTCGGCGCAGATGCTGCAAAACATGGCGGGCGTTGCCATGAGTGTGGTTCCCTACAAGGGCGGCACCGACATACTGACCGCGATCATCGGTGGTGAGATCCCGTCCGCGTTTTTGAGTGCAACTTCCGCCGGCACCATGCGCGGGCGCGTGCGTATTCTGGCCGTGACCAGTTTGAACCGCGACCCCAGCCTGCCGGATGTGCCGTCGATGCACGAAGCAGGTGTGAAAAACTACGATGCGTCGTTCTGGTTTGGTTTGCTGGCGCCGGCGGGTACGCCCGCGGCAATCGTGAATCAGTTGAACAAGACGCTGAGTGATGCGTTGTCCGATGGTGAAGTGGGGCGCGTTGCGCGCGCGCAAGGATTGAACCCTGCGCCGTCTACGCAGAGTGAATTCGCCTCAGTGATAAAAGCGGACTATTTGAAATGGAAGAAAGTCATCGGCCAGCCGTAGGCGCATGTCCACATAATGTGCTTTCGTGCGGTCGGCTTGACAGTTCCCGGCAAAGGATGGAGCATGATTTTTTTAGTTCAATCACATGGGGGAGGCAGTTATGGACACAACCGCTCGGCCTGTCATGAGGCTGGTCAATCCGTTGGGCATGCGTCGCGTGGAAACCGCGACATTGGCCCAGCGACTCACATCGCTGGAAGGCAAATCCATCGGCATCATCGACAACCATAAGCCCAATGCCGATAATTTTCTCACCTACATCGAGGAAATGATCCACGCCGACTATAGCGGTGTGACGATGTTTCGTGTGCGCAAGAATTTTTCCGCCTGTTATCTGATCGCCAACGAGCTGGAAGGCAAAGTGCAGGCGGTGGTAAACGCCTGGGGTGACTGAGGTGGCTGCGCGTCGTGGTGTATCCACGACTCGGCCTACCTGGAAAAACGCGGCGTACCGACGTCGACCATCGTTTCAACGGCGTTTCTGACGCACGCAAGGCTCGCGGCGAAACATTTGTATCTCGATGACTTGCCGGTGATCGTCGGACCGCATCCGTTCAATGACCTGACACCGGAACACACGCGCGAACTGGCGGCTGCCGCCTATCCCTTGATCATCCAGCATCTCACGGGGCAGGGAACGTTGGCTAAAACCGCGCACATGGATTTCATCCATCCGGCCAAGCGCAAAGGGCAGCCAACCGCCAAGGCCGCGGGAGGCACTCGATGAGCGCTGCCCAACTGGATGCGCCGATTCTCGAACTCGACGATTCGTGGGAAGCGGTGAATGCATGGTTTCTTGAAAATGACCTGACCGACGGCCTGCCGATTGTGCCGCCGACCGAAGCGCGGGTACGGGCGATGACGGATTACACCGAAAGCGCGCTCGGCTGGAAAGCCACGGATGAAGTCGCCACGGTCGCGCCGAAAGGCGGTGTGGCCACCATCGACAAGATTGCGGCCAATGCGGTGATGGCGGGCTGCAAGGCGGAATACATGCCGGTGCTGATCGCTTGCGTGCAGGGCATCGCGGATGCCAAGTTCAACCTGGACGCCTTGCAGACTTCCACGCACAACACCTCGGTGTTGCCGATTGTGAATGGCCCGGTGCGCAAGGCCATCGACCTGAACTGGGGTTACAACTACACCGGGCGCCGTTGGCAGAGCACGGCCGCCATTGGCCGGGCGCTGCGGCTGATCATGTCCAACATCGGCGGCACGCCGGGTTCGATCAATATACACACGCAGGGACATATCGCCCGCTATGAACATTGCATCGCGGAAAACGAAGAAGAGAATCCGTGGGAACCGCTGCATGTCGAACGCGGCTATGCGCCCGAGGTCAGCACCGTTACGGTTATACCTGCGTGTCCCGCGGCGATGATCGATGAAAACGGCGGTAGCGCCACCGCGAAAGATCTGCTCAAGTCCTTTTCGCACTCGATAGGTTATGTCGGCAATCGCAACACCAACGGCGAAGGGCAGCCCTTGTTGATCCTCGGGCCGCATCACGCGCGCCTGATGGCCAACGGGGATTTCAGCAAGACCGACGTCAAACGCTTTATCTGGGAGCGGGCGCGGGTGCCGTTCAGTCATTTCCCGCGCGGCAATCTCGCCAGTTTCAGCCGGCGCAACATCAAGTTTTTTACCGATGTGGATGACGACTACGGCGTGCCGATCTGCGAGAAGCCGGAGGATATCGTGATCGTGGTCATGGGGGGCGAGGGCACGCACAGTCTGTCGGTGCAAACGCGGCTGCAATGCGACAACGTAACGGTGCCGATCCTGCGCAAGGATGGTTCTGCATGGATGCCGACGTAACCGCTGCCATGGGTCTGAAGCAGATGTGCTGCCCGATAGTGGCCGTGACATCGGAGCCAATGTGATCCGCCTGCGTCATTGTATAGTGCTGGCGGCGATCGCGACGGCGGGTCTGGCACTCGCTGGCTCGTATGGCGCGGCGCAAGGTTATCCGACGCGCCCGATCCGCATGGTTGTCGGCGTGGTGCCCGGTGGCGCGACCGACATGCTGGCGCGTATCATCGGCGCCAAACTGTCCGAGCGTTTTTCACAACAGGTCGTGATCGACAACCGGCCGGGGCCTTCGTCCATCGTCGGC
>CAMDDY010000219.1 GCA_945893125.1 Bordetella parapertussis | reverse complement strand
ATCACCAAAAAAGACATCTCTGCCGCCATGCACTACCTCAACCATCGCCCCAGAAAATGCCTCGGCTTCAAAACACCCCACGAAGTCTTCTGGAAGAAGCTACACTCGCATCATAACGCGGTTGCACTTCAGACTTGAATCCGCCCTTCCTTGCCGCACCTATTGTGGCTTGAATTTCTGCACGCGCCGCCCGAAGCCCGCTTCCGCCGTGTAAATATTGCCTTTCGAATCAATCGCGATGTTGTGCAGGCTGCGGAACTCGCCGGCCATGCGTCCGGGGCGTCCGAAGTTGCCGATCACCTTGCCGTCGTCACGATTCAGAATATTGACTTGCGAATTGCCGCCGTCGGCGACAAACAGGTAGCGCTGTTGCGCGTCGAGCGAAGCCACGATGTCCGCCACCGGGCCCGACAGCGACTGCGACGGCAGCAGAAATTCGCGCACGAAATTACCGTTGGCGCGGAACACCTGCACGCGCTGATGCGGGCGGTCGCACACGTATATCTGCTTGTCGCGCGTCTGGCGCACGCAATGCGGGTTGCCGAATTGTTTGGGCGTAGCATCCGCTTGATACGGCGGCTGCTTGGCGTCATCGGGCACGCCGCCATAAGCGCCCCAGTGGCGTTTGTAGGCGCCGGTCGCGGCATCAAACACGATCACGCGGTGATTGCCGTAGCCGTCGCCGACGATAACTTCGTTCGCGGCGGCGTCGGTATCGATGGACGCGGGCCTGCCCAATTGTGTGCGGCTGTTGCTGCCTTCGGACTTGCCGGGCTTGCCGATTTGCAAGAGGAATTTTCCGTCGCGGGTGAATTTGAGGATATGATGATCGGCCGGGTCGTTGCCCGACACCCACACGTTGCCCTGCCAGTCCACGTGCAACCCGTGCTCGTTTTTGGGCCAGTCATAGCCTTGGCCGGGCCCGCCCCAGCCTTGCACGAAATTTCCGTTTGTATCGAACTCCATGACTATCGGCGCGGCGGTGCAGCAGGTTGCCGTGGGCGGTTTTTGTTGCGCCAGTTTGTCGTCGGCCAACAACGTGCTTGGGCGATGCAGCACCCATACGTGATCGCGGCTGTCGACGGCCACGCTCGATACCTGTCCCCAGATCCAGTTGTCGCGCAGTGGCTTGGGCCAGAACGGCTCCACCTGATATTGCGGCACACCGCCTGAACTTGTTTGTTGCGTGGGTTGCTGCGCGCAACCGATCACGGTGACGACTGCCGTCGCCGCTACCAACGCGGCGACGCTTACCCATTTTGTTTTGCTGGCGCTTTTCATTTTCAATGCTCCCTGGTGGAATTTTTTAACCATGTTTTTTTATCATGGTAGGCGTCGCCCCGCTTCGGCACAACAAATAAATGGTGTTTATAAACACATAGTTACGTTATTTCACCCAAAGCGATAACCCCATCTGATGAAGCCCTTCGTTAAGAGAGGGGCGAGTTACCTGGAGAAAAAAATGAATCGCCGAAATTTCCTGTTAAACATGCGCACCATGGCGGTGGCCGGTTGTGCGTTCAATCTGGTTCACGGCGTGGCTGCGCAGGATGTGCGTCCCGTTACCACACCGCCGCGATTGACGGTGGCGCAGGGCGCTGACACCCCCGTGGTGTTACAGGCCATCCGTATCGAAACCGAAATCAGCGGCAGCCGCGCGATTACGTCGGTGGAGATGACGTTCTTCAATCCCAACCGGCGCATCCTCGAAGGTGAGTTGCAGTTCCCTTTGCTCGATGGTCAACAGGTCAGTGGCTTCGCGCTCGACATCGACGGCAAGCTGCGCGAGGCCGTGCCCGTCGAAAAAGCCAAGGGCCAGCAGGTGTTTGAAGACGTGATTCGGCAACGTATCGATCCGGCGCTGCTGCAAGTCACCGCCGGCAACAACTACAAATTGCGCGTGTATCCGCTGCCCGCGCAGGGCACGCGCCGCGTGTTGATACGTTATGCGGAAACATTGCCGGTGGCGGGCACCGGTGTTGCGCAAACCCGGCGTTACCGTTTGCCGCTCGACTACACGCAAGATCGCGCGCGCGATCTCGCGGGCTTTTCGTTGCGTGTGTTGGTGCGCGCGCCGGAGCACGCGCCCGCACTGGCGGGCACGCAACCGCAAGGACTGGCGTTCAAAGTGCGCGGCGTGGATTACGAAGCCGAAATCTCGCGCCAGGATTTTGCCGCGCGCGGCGTGCTGGAAGTGCATCTGCCCGTCTCGGCGCAGCCCGAAGTGCATACACAATTTCACAACGAAACGAATTACTTCGTGGCCGAAGTGCCTGCGCGCCTGACCCGCGCCGCGCTGCGCAGCGTGCCGCCGGTGGTGGGTATTATCTGGGATGCTTCCGGCTCGGGCGCCGCGCGCGACCATGCGCGTGAATTTACGTTGCTCGATACCTATTTCAAACGTTTGATGAACGGCGAGGTGCGTCTGTCACGGCTGCGCGATGCCGCCGAACCGGTGGAACGTTTTCGCGTCAGCAACGGCGACTGGAGCGCGTTAAAGCGCGCGCTGGAAAGCACAGCCTACGATGGTGCAACCCAGTTGGGCGCGTTTACGCCCGAAGCGAACGTCGGCGAATACCTTTTGTTCAGCGATGGCCTCGATAATTTCGGCGAGCGTCCGTTTGCGAAATTGAATGTGCCGCTGTACAGCGTCAGCGCCGCCACGCGCGCCGATCCGGCAAGGTTGCGGCAATTGGCCGAATCCACCGCCGGCAAGTTTATTGATCTGGTATCCAACACGCCTGCCGAAGCGGCACGTCAATTGCTGTACGCGGAAGCGCGCCTGGTTGCGCTCGACGGCAACGGCGTGACCCAGCTCACCGCACTATCGCGCGTAGCCGGCAACGGGCGCTGGCTGGTGGCGGGGCAATTGCAGGGCGCGAGTGGTTCGTTGCGACTGGCGGTGTCGTATCCGGGCGTGCGCGCCGATACGTCAACGATCGTCGTTCCCATAAAGGCCGGGCAAAACGCTGACGCGCTTGCCGCCGCCGCTTGGGCGCAACTGCGCATCAATGAACTCGATGGCGAGTACCGTTTACACCGCGCGCAAATCCGCCGCCTCGGCCTGGAATTCGGTCTCACCTCGCGCGAGACCTCGCTGATCGTGCTTGATCGCGTGGAAGACTATGTGCGCAATGACATCACGCCGCCCGCCGAGCTGCGCGCGGAGTACGACCGCCAGCGGCAAAACCAGCATTTGCGCGCGGCGGATGAACGCTCGCGCCAGTTGGAGCGCGTAGTGCAAATGCTCAAGCAAAAAACCGCATGGTGGGAAAAAGATTTCCCCAAGACCGCGCGCCCGCAAGCCGAATCCAAGGCGAAGATCAGCACTGGCGCGCGTGCCGATGGCGCGTTAATGCAGGAACGTGCGGCTGGCGAGTCGCGCCGCATGGCGCCCGAGACCGAAGCGTCGCGTGATCGCGCCCCGGCGGCAGCCGCGCCCCGGCCCGCCATGAAATCCGCGCCGGCGCAGGCAGGTCGCGCGCAAAGCCAGTTGGCCGACGGCATGGTGGGCGGGCTGGTCCGTGATAGTAAGGACGACGCAGGCGCGCCGCGCGGCATGAGCATCCAGCTCAAACGCTGGACACCCGATGCGCCGTATTTCAAACGTTTCCAGGATGCCGCCGCCGGCGACTTGTATCGCATCTATCTCGACGAGCGCGCCGGTTACGTCAACAGCACCGCGTTTTTTCTCGATGCCGCGGACGTGTTTTTCGACAAGGGTCTCACCGCGCTCGGCGTGCGCGTGCTCGGCAATCTGGCGGAGATGGATCTGGAGAACCGCCACATCCTGCGCATTCTCGGCTATCGGTTGATGCAGTCGGGGCAGGCGAAGCTGGCGATTCCCATCCTCGCGCGTGTGCTGGAATTAGCCCCCAACGAACCACAGTCGTATCGCGATCTGGGTTTGGCGTATGCCGCCGATAAACAATGGCAGAAGGCCGCCGATCAATTGTATGAAGTGGTGATCAGGCCGTGGCACGGGCGCTTCCCCGAAATCGAACTCACCGCGCTGGATGAACTGAATGCGATCATCGCCACCGCCGATACAGCGGTAGATGTCAGCCGCTACGACACGCGCCTCATGCGCAACCTGCCGGTGGATTTGCGCGTGGCGCTGTCGTGGGACGCGGACAACACCGACATCGACTTGTGGGTGACCGATCCGAACGGCGAGAAAGCTTACTACGGCAACCGCATCAGCTATCAGGGCGGGCGCATGTCGCAGGATTACACCGGCGGCTACGGCCCGGAAACGTTTTCATTGAAACACGCCAAGCCCGGCAAATACAAAGTCGAAGCGAATTTTTACGGCCACAACCAGCAGATCGTCGCGGGCGCGACCACGCTGCAATTGAAGCTCACCACGCGCTTTGGACTGCGCGAGGCGCAGGAGCAAACCGTCACCCTGCGATTGAAGGGCAGGAGTGAAGTGGTGCAGGTGGGCGAGTTCGAGGTGAAGTAGTGTTGTAGCGTGCGCCGTGCGCAGCCGCCGTAGGATGGGTGGAGCGTAGCGCAACCCATCACAACCTCTGGTGCATTGAGACCGGTTGTGATGGGTTACGGCCACGGGCCAGTACCCATCCTACGGGGACTCGTTACAATGCCGCCTGAACACAACCGGCAACGCATCATGAAAAACACACAAGTGTTACTGGCCTCGCGCCCGCAAGGCGCCGTCGAAGAAAGCCACTTCCGCATTGTCGAAACAGACATCCCCAAGGCGGGCGACAACGAATTTGTCGTGCGGGCACACTACCTCTCGCTCGACCCCTACATGCGTGGCCGCATGGATAACGAAAAATCCTATGCCGCCAAGGCCGAAGTCGGCGCGGTGATGGTCGGCACGGCGGTGGGCGAGGTGATCGAATCGCGGCACGAGAAATTCACGGTGGGGGGGTATGTTGAAACGCGCACCGGCTGGCAGGAATACGGTGTCTCCAACGGTGGCGGCGTGCGGAAGCTCGACCCGAACTATGTGCCGCTGTCGGCGTACCTCGGTGCGGTGGGCATGCCCGGCGTCACCGCATGGATCGGATTGAACGAACATGGCAAATCCAAAGCCGGCGAAACGGTTGTCGTGTCAGCCGCCAGCGGCGCGGTCGGCAGCGCCGTGGGCCAACTGGCAAAACTGAAGGGCTGCCGCGCGGTGGGCATCGCCGGGGGCCGCGCCAAATGCGATTACGTGGTAAACGAACTGGGCTTCGACGCCTGCATCGATTACAAGGCCGGCGGTCTGGATGCCGCGTTCAAGGCGGCGTGTCCGAACGGTGTCGATGTGTATTTCGACAACGTCGGCGGCCCCACGCTGGATGCGCTGCTCCTGCACATGAATAACTTCTCGCGCATCGCCCTGTGCGGCCAAATCGCCGGCTACAACGACCCCAGCGCGCTGGCGCTGCGCAACATGCGCAGCTTTCTGGTGAACCGCATACAGTTGCGCGGCTTTATCTGCTCCGATCATCTGGATTTGTGGCGGCCCGCGCTCAAGGAGCTCGGCGAACTCGTGCATGACGGCAAACTCAAGTACCGCGAAAGCATTGCGGTGGGGCTTGAGAATGCGCCCAAGGCGTTTATTGGTTTGCTCAGTGGGAAGAATTTTGGCAAGCAGTTGGTGAAGCTGATTTGAACAATTCGTGGTTTTCTCAATCCAGCTTCACCCCCGCCTGCTTGATCACTTTCGCCCATGTCGCTGATTCGGCGCGTATGTCCTTGGCGAGTTGCTCCGGTGTGTTGCCCGACGGGATGGCGCCATCGGCTATCAGGCGTGCTGAAATTTCCGGCATGGCGAGCACTTTGACGGTTGCCGCATGCAGGGTTCGAACCGCGTGGGCCGGCGTGCCTGCGGGCGCGACGAGGCCGTACCACGAGCCGGATTGCATATTGGGAAGTCCGGATTCGTGCAGGGTGGGCACGTCGGGAAGCGCGGCGAGACGTTGCAGGCTGCCGACCGCCAACGGGCGTATGCGGCCCGCCTTGATGTGTTGCAGGAATACGCCCGGCACGGCGATCAGCAGATGCACGTCGCCGCCCATCAGACTGATCAGCGCCGGCCCCGCGCCCTTGAACGAGATGTGAACCACTTTGCTGTTGGTGCGCATCTGAAACAGTTCTATCGCCAGATGCCCGCCCGTGCCGATGCCGGAGGACGCCCAGTTGACCTTGCCGGGGTTGGATTTGGCATAGTTGATGAGTTCCTGCAGATTGCGCACCGGCAGGGATGGATGGGCTGCAAGCACGTTAGGCGCGCCGGCGATTTTGGTGATCGGGGTGAAATCTTTTTCCACATCGAACGGCATCTTTTTGTAGAGATGCGGATTGGTGGCCATAATCGCCGGCCCGCCGATGAGCAGGGTGTAACCGTCGGGCGCGGCGCGTGCCACGATTTCGCCGGCGATCATGCCGTTGCCGCCGCCGCGATTGTCATAGACGATGGGGTGGCCGAACATTTCGCCCATGGCGAGCGCGACCGGACGCGTGACCGCATCCGCGCCGCCACCTGCGGCGAAGGGGATTACCCAGCGGATGGGGCGGGTGGGGAAGTTGGGGTCGGCGGCATGAATAGACGCCGTGCATAGCGCAATGGCAATGGCAAATAAAAATCGCACGGTAAACCTCAAGTTCAAAAACTTTTGACGCAGATGAACGCAGATGAACGCAGATTGATGCAGATAACCTTTGATACCCCACCGGTCAGGTTTTCAATCTGCGTTAATCTGCGAAATCTGCGTCAAAAAAGATTTTGACGTTTTCTATTCCGGCATCAACGCAAACGTCCACACCGAGCCACCCGATGGCACTTTCACCGCCGCGCGGCGTCCGCGCGAATCGCCGGCGATGCCCGACAGCACGGTGATGTATTGCCGGCCCTTGTGCGTGTAGGTGATCGCGGGTGCGTTGACGCCCGAGCCGGTTTGAAATTGCCACAGCACTTTGCCGGTCGCTTCGTCGAAGGCGACGAACTCGCCGGTCATTTTGCCGGTGAACACCAGACCGCCGTCGGTGGCGAGCATGCCCGCCTGCGTGACGAAATCGGTCAACTTGACTTGCCATTTGATCTTGCCGGTGAGCGGGTCCATCGCCATATGCCAACCCTCGGTGTCTTCGCCGGCGGGGCGCGGAAAGAGGCGCCCCTCCACGCCGGTGTAACGAAAGCCAGGCTTGTATTCGACGGGCACGTACTTGACCATCTGCGGCAGGTTGATGGTGTTCAGATACACCAAACCGGTTTTCGGATTAAACGCCATCGGCGCCCAGTTCTTTGTGCCATAGGCGGGCCATAGCTCCACTTCCTCGCCCGCGAGCATGCGCTTGCGGATGTCGGTTTCCACCGGGCGGCCGGTTTTCATGTCGATGTGCGTGGCCCAGTTCACTTTGCCGAACGGAAAGCCGCGCAGCAGTTTTCCGTTGGTGCGATCGATCACGTAAAAAAATCCGTTGCGGTCGGCGTGCAAAATCACTTTGCGCATTTCGCCATCGATGCGGATGTCGGCGATGATGTTTTCGTTCACGCCGTCGTAGTCGTAGCCGTCGTCGGGTGTGAACTGATAGTGCCACACGATCTCCCCGGTCTTCGGACGCACCGCGATCACGCTTGCCGCATACAGGCTGTCGCCGTGGCGATACTTCGGATTCCACGGGCCGGTGTTGCCGGTGCCCCAGTAAGTGAGATCCAGTTCGGGATCGTAGGAGCCGGTGACCCAAGTGGTGGCGCCGCCGCGTTTGTAGGCGTCGTTGTCCTGCGGCCACGTTTCAAAACCTTTTTCGCCCGGCCCCGGTACGGTGTAACGGCGCCAGAGCTTTTTGCCGGTTTCAGGGTCCCAGCCGTCGAGAAAGCCGCGCACGCCGAATTCCGCGCCGGACATGCCGGTAATCAGCACGCCGTTGGCGACCAGCGGCGCCACGATGGAGGAGTAGCCTTCTTTCCATTCGGCGAATTTTTCTTTCCAGATTTGTTTGCCGGTTTTCATATCGAGCGCCACCACAAACGCATCGAGCGTGGTGCGGAACAATTTGCCGTTGTAGATGGCCGGCCCCTTGTTGGAAACACCGCAGCACACCACGCGCGGCGTGCCGGGGTCGTAATTCACTTCGGTGCGCCAGATTTGCTTGCCGGTGGCGACATCAATCGCAAACGTCCATGCGGCGTTGGTCACATACATCACGCCCTCGTATACCAGCGGCTGCGCCTGCTCGCCGAGCATATTGGAGAGCGTGGTGTTCCACACCGGCACCAGGCGCTTGACGTTGGACGTGTTGATCTGCCGCAGCGGGCTGTAACGCTTTTGATCGTAGC
>CAMDDY010000218.1 GCA_945893125.1 Bordetella parapertussis | reverse complement strand
GATCGCAATCTGATACCGTTCGTCTTGGGTGAGGTGTGTGTAGTTCATTCTTGGCAACTTTAACTTGGTGGTCGAGGGGCTCGGATGCTATCGCACCTCGCCCACCCAACCTATTAATCAGAGTTGCACTTCGAATTTGAACTCGCGGTTTGATAAAGCCGGCAGGTTTATTGTCTTGCGCGACTATGGCGTTGTGTAGCGGTTTCGCGTCGTTCCAGAACTGCGGCCACTGCACAGAATCTTTTGTCATTGATATGACGGATACCGATGCCGATACCTCACGAAGTAAGTTGATTACCTTATCGGCGTCAGCTTTCGAACAATCGCGCCATTTTGGAAGTAACGCCACTTGGTCACGCACGCTGGCTACTTGGCTCGACGGTATCGCTACCGCGGCCGCCGTCATTCGATCCCCACCCGATGAATCTAGCGACAGACGACCTGCGACATCAGCAAATATGGTGTAGCGGCTCACAAGGCTCCATGCGTCCTACATCAGTGCCAGACACGAAATATGGATATCTGCTAGACAATATTCATAAGTATTTGTTTTTTATTGTTATTTTTTAATATCCATCATCCGTCCCTCCACCGTCCACCCCCCACCCAACGCGCGCACCAGTTGCGTCGAGGCCGTCAAGCGCCGGCCCAGCAGCGCCAGCGCGGTACGCTCATTGTTAAGCAAAGATGTCTGGACGATGGCCACGTTGAGATAGCTGACGATGCCTGCTTTGTACTGGTTGAGCGTGAGCTCGACCGATAGCCGCGCGGCATTGACGACCTCTGCCTGCACTTTGGCTTCCTGCTCGAGTATGCGCAGCGCGGCAAGGTTGTCTTCGACATCCTGAAACGCGGTGAGTACGGTCTGACGGTACGCCGCGACGCTGGCATCGTACGACGCTATCGCCTGATCGCTCAGCGATTTGCGCAATCCGCCGTCGAAGATCGATTGCGCCAGCGCCGGCCCCAGCGACCAGAAGCGGTTCGGCCAACTGAGCCAGTTCGCAAAGCTGGAACTGCCGAAACCCGCAGCCGCGGACAGCGTCAGCGACGGAAAAAACGCCGCCTGCGCCACGCCGATTTGCGCATTGGCCGCCGCCACGCGCCGTTCCGCTGCTGCGATGTCGGGGCGGCGTTCGAGTAATTCAGAAGGCAGGCCCGTCGGGATCGATGGCATGACAAACTTGATGGGCGCCGCCGGCAGTGCGAACTCCGCCGGCGCTGCGCCCAGCAGCACCGCGATGGCGTGCTCGAATTGCGCGCGCTGCACGCCGGTATCGATGGATTGCGCCTGCGTGCTCTTTAACTGCGTCTCGGCCTGCGCCACGTCCACGCGCCCGGCGATGCCGGCCTTGTAGCGGTTCTGCGTCAGTTCAAGTGTCTTGGCAAAAGACGCGGCGTTTTCGTCAAGCAGATTTTTCTGCGTATCGAGCACGCGCAGCAGCAGATAATTGAGCACGAGTTCCGACTGCACCAGCAGGCGCACCGATTCCAGATCGGCGGCACTCGCCAGCGCCGACGCTTCGCTGGATTCCACCTCGCGGCGCACGCGGCCCCACAAATCGATGTCCCAGCTCGCTCGCGCGGATAAATCGTATTCCGTGGCGGGCGCGCGGCTGCCGGAGCCGCTGCGCGTCACGGACACATCGCCTGTCACCACCGGAAACAAGCCGGCGCGGGATTGCTGCACCACCGCCTGCGCGCGGCGGTATTGCGCCTCAGCCACTTTCAAACTCTGATTCGACTTGCCGACTTTGTCCGCCAGCGCGTTCAATTGCGTATCGCCAAAAACCTCCCACCACGCGCCGCGATTCACGCCATCGCGCGGCTCGGCGATTTTCCAGCCTTGCGATTCCTTGTAGGCGGGTGGCGTCACGATTTGCGGGCGGCGGTAATTCGGGCCCATGGCGCACGATGCGAGGGTCAACGCCACCGCGACGACGGCCATGCGGGTTACGAGCGATTTCAAGTTCATTTGCTTTCCAGTGCGATAGCCGGTGTTGCTTTGGTGTCCTTGCCCCGCAGCCGCAGACACCACAGCCGGAAGCGGTCCAGATAAAGGTACACCACCGGCGTGGTGTAGAGCGTGAGGATCTGGCTCATCACCAGGCCGCCGACGATGGAGATGCCGAGCGGCTGGCGCAGTTCCGCGCCGTCGCCGGTGCCCAGCGCCAGCGGTATCGCGCCCAGCAGCGCGGCCATGGTGGTCATCAAAATCGGGCGAAAGCGCAGCAGGCACGCCTGAAAAATCGCGTCGCGCGGCGACAGGTTATCGCGCCGCTCGGCCTCGATGGCGAAGTCGATCATCATGATGGCGTTTTTCTTCACGATGCCGATCAGCAGGATCACGCCGATCAGCGCAATGATGCTGAACTCCGCGTTAAACCACATCAGCGCCAGCAGCGCGCCCACGCCCGCCGACGGCAGCGTCGACAAAATGGTGATCGGGTGAATGTAGCTCTCATACAACACGCCGAGCACGATATACACCGTGAGCAAGGCGGCTAAGATCAGCCACGGTTGACTGTCGAGCGAGGCCTGAAACGCGCGCGCCGTGCCCTGAAAGCTGCCGTAAATGGTGCTGGGCACGCCGATGCGCGCCATGGTGTCGTTGGTGACGCGCACCGCGTCCGACAGCGCAATACCCACCGGCAGATTAAAGGAAATCGTCGCCGCCGCGAACTGCCCCTGATGGTTCACCGACAGCGCGGTATTGGTGAATTCGTAGCGCGCAATCGAGGTGAGCGGCACTTGTCCTTTGACCGGCGACAGCACATAGATTTTTTCCAGCGCCTCGGGGCCTTGCCAGTGCTGTGGCGCCACTTCCAGCACCACGCGGTATTGATTCATCGTGGTGTAGATGGTGGAAACCTGCGCCTGACCGAAGGCGAGGTTCAACGCGGTGTCGATGGCGCGGATGGTGATGCCCAGCCGCGCGGCGCTGGCGCGGTCGATAATCAGCGAGGCTTGCAACCCGCGCACCTGCTGATCGGAATTGATGTCCGCCAGCTCCGGCACTTCCCGCAGCGCACGCTCCAGCCGCGGTGTCCACGTGCGCAGGTCTTCAAGATTGTCGGAGCGCAGCGTGAACTGATACGCGGTGTTGCTTTGCCGCCCGCCAATGCGGATATCCTGCACCGGGTTGAGGAACAGACTCGCGCCCGCCACCGCGCCGAGCTTGGGCCGCAGGCGCGCAATCACCTGATCCACCGATACCTGGCGTTCCTTCAGCGGCTTTAGCGAAATGAACATGAAGCCGCCGTTGCGGGCACCACCGCCGGTAAAACCGGTGACGCTCTCCACCGCCGGATCGCTTTGCACGATCTTGATGAAGTCCGCGAGCTTGATACGCACCGCCTGAAACGAGCTTGCCTGATCTGCCTGCAACGAGCCGACCATGCGCCCGGTATCCTGCTGCGGGAAAAACCCCTTGGGAATGATGTTGTACAAATAAATGTTAAAGCCGATGGTGGCCGCCAGCGCCAGCATCACCAGCAGCGGATGGCGCAGCGCAAAGGCCAGCGAGCGCTCGTAGCCGCGCAGTATCCACGCAAAAAATGCCTCGCTCCCGCGATACAGGCGACCGTGCTTTTCTTCGCTGCGCGGCTTCAAGATGCGCGCGCACATCATCGGCGTGAGCGTCAACGACACCACCATCGACACCAGGATCGCCACCGACAGCGTCACCGCGAATTCGCGGAACAGCCGTCCGACAATGCCGCCCATCATCAAAATCGGGATGAACACCGCGATCAGCGAAATGCTGATCGACACCACGGTAAAGCCGACCTCCTTCACGCCCAGCAGCGCGGCGCGAAACGGCGCGACGCCTTTTTCGATGTGGCGCGAGACGTTTTCCAGCACCACGATCGCGTCATCCACCACGAAGCCGGTGGCGATGGTAATCGCCATCAGCGACAGATTATTCAGGCTGTAGCCGCACAGATACATCACGCTGAAGGTGGCGATCAGCGACACCGGCACCGCGATGCTGGGGATCAACGTGGCGCGCCAGTTGCGCAGAAAGATAAACACCACCATCACCACCAGTCCCATCGAAATCAGCAGCGTGCGCTCGATTTCGGCGAGCGAGGCGCGAATGGTCGCGGTGCGTTCCATCACCACATTCAGGTCTATCGCCTGCGGAATCGAGGCCTGCAATTGCGGCAACGCCTCGCGCACGCGGTCGGCGGTCTCGATGATATTGGCGCCCGGCTGCCGATACATGATGATCAGCACCGCGGGCTTGCCGTTGGAGATGCCCGCATTGCGCAAATCCTGCACCGAATCCACCACCTCGGCCACGTCCGACAGCCGCACCGGCGCGCCGTTGCGATACGCCACGATCAGCGGCGCGTAGTCCGCCGCCGTCAGTGATTGATCGTTGGCGTAAATCTGCCATTGCTTGTCGCCTTCCTCGATCACGCCCTTGGGTCGGTTGGCATTGTTGGCATTGATGGTGGTGCGCACTTCATCCAGCCCGATGCCGTACTTGTTCAGCGCCGCGGGGTTGGCCTCGACGCGCACCGCCGGCGACGAGCTGCCGCTCACCGTCACCGAGCCGATGCCTTTGACCTGCGCCAGTTTTTCACCGAGGAGCGTGGTGGCGATGTCGTACATCTGGCCGCGGTCAAAGGTCTCGGAAGTCAGCGCGATAATCATCACCGGCGCATCGGCCGGATTGATCTTGCGATAGGTCGGGTTGCGCGGCAGGCTCGACGGCAGCTCCGAGCGCGAAGCGTTGATCGCGGCCTGCACTTCGCGCGCCGCGCCATCGATATCACGGCTTAAATCAAATTGCAGGGTGACGCGCGTATTGCCGATCGAGCTCGACGAAGTGATTTCGCTGACACCGGCGATTTTGCCCAGCGCGCGCTCCAGCGGCGTGGCTACCGTCGCCGCCATGGTTTCGGGGCTGGCGCCGGGCAGCGAAGCCGACACCGAAATCGTCGGAAAATCCACCTGCGGCAGCGGCGCCACCGGCAGCAGCTTGAATGAAATCGCGCCCGCGATCACCAACCCCAGCGTGAGCAAGACGGTGGCGACCGGGCGGCGAACAAACGGCTCGGAGATATTCATCAGCCGCTCTCTTTCACCGGATCAATCGCGTCCGCTTCGTCTTCGGGGCGTTTGCCTCGATAGCGCCGCGCGAGGCTGTCAAACGCGAGATAAATCACCGGCGTGGTAAACAGTGTCAGCACCTGGCTCACGATCAGCCCGCCCACCATGGTGATGCCGAGCGGCTGGCGCAGTTCCGCGCCCACGCCGGTGGAGAGCATCAGCGGCAGCGCGCCCAGCAGCGCGCACATCGTCGTCATCATGATCGGGCGGAAGCGCAACAGGCACGCCTGATAAATCGCCTCGCGCGGCGCCTTGCCTTCGTTGCGCTCCGCATCGAGCGCGAAGTCGATCATCATGATCGCGTTCTTTTTCACGATGCCGATCAGCAGAATGATGCCGATGATGCCGATGATGCCCAAGTCCATGCGCGCGACGAACAGCGCCAGCAGCGCGCCCACGCCCGCCGACGGCAGCGTGGACAAAATCGTCACCGGATGAATATAACTTTCATACAGCACGCCGAGCACGATATACATGGTGATAATCGCCGCGAGGATCAGCAGCAGCGTATTGGTGAGGGACGCCCGAAACGCCAGCGCCGCGCCCTGAAAGCTGGTGCGTATGCTCGGCGGCAAGGCGATTTCCTTCTCTGCCGCCTCGATGGCCTTCACCGCGTCGCCCAGCGCCACACCCTTGGCGAGGTTGAACGAAATCGTCGAGGATGGGAAATTGCCGATGTGGTTGATGGCCAGCATCGCGGGTTTTTCGAGGAGCCGGGTCACCGTTGACAGCCGCACCTGTGTGCCGCCCGCGCCCGGTACGTAAATCTCCGACAGCGCCTGTGGGCCGAGGCGAAACTCCGGCTTGACCTCAAGCACCACGCGATACTGGCTGGTCTGCGTGAATATCGTCGAGATCATGCGCTGGCCGAACGCATTGTAAAGCGCGGTGTTGATCGCCGCCGGCGTGACGCCGAGGCGCGCCGCGGTGTCGCGGTCGATTTCCAGATACGCCTGCAAGCCCTGATTCTGCAAATCGCTGGTCACGTCGGTGAGTTGCGGCAACTGACTCAGACGCTCCACCAGCCGCGGCACCCAGATGCCGAGTTCGTCGATATTCGCGGTATCCAGCGTGAACTGGAACTGCGTGCGACTGACACGATCTTCAATGGTCAAATCCTGCACCGGCTGCATATAGAGCGTAATGCCTTCGATTTTGGCGACGCGCTCCTGCAAGCGGCGGATTACCTCCGTGGCGTGCGGGCGCTGCGCGTGCGGCTTCAAGTTAATCAGCAGGCGCCCGCTGTTGAGCGTCGCGTTGTTGCCATCAATGCCGATAAACGACGACAGGCTTTCCACCGCCGGGTCTTCGAGCAGTTTTTGCGCGAGGCGTTGCTGCCGCTCGGCCATTGCCGCAAACGACACGGTTTGCTCGGCATCCGAAATGCCCTGGATTACGCCCGTATCCTGTATAGGAAAAAACCCTTTAGAAACAAATACATACATAACAACCGCCAATACCAGCGTGCCGACGGCAACCACCAGCGTGGAGGCCTGCCGGTCAAGCACCCAGGTCAGCATGCGGCCATAACTCGCGATGATGGCGTCGAACCACTCGCCGGTCTTGCGATAGAACCTGCTTTGTTTTTCCGGCGGCGTGTGATGCAGCAGGCGCGCGCACATCATCGGCGTCAACGTCAGCGACACCACCGCTGAAATCAGAATAGCCACCGCCAGCGTAATGGCGAATTCGCGGAACAAACGCCCCACCACGTCGCCCATGAAGAGCAGCGGTATCAGCACCGCAATCAGCGAAAACGTCAGCGAAATAATGGTGAAGCCGATCTGCTTCGAGCCTTTCAGCGCCGCTGCCATCGGCGTTTCGCCTTCTTCGATGTAGCGCGAAATATTCTCGATCATCACAATCGCATCGTCCACCACGAAGCCGGTGGCGATGGTCAGCGCCATCAGCGTCAGGTTGTTGATGGAAAACCCGGCGAGATACATCACGCCGAAGGTGCCCACCAGCGACAGCGGCACCGCCACGCCGGGAATCAGCGTCGCCGCCACGTTGCGCAAAAACAAAAAGATCACCATCACCACCAGCGCCACCGCCAGCAGCAGTTCAAACTGCACGTCCTTCACCGACTCGCGGATGGTGATGGTGCGGTCGGTCAGCACCGCCACGTCCACCGCCGCCGGCAGCCCGCCCTGCAACTGCGGCAACAGCGCCTTGATGCGATTGACCACCTCGATCACGTTCGCACCCGGCTGGCGCTGGATGTTCATGATGATCGCCGGCGTGTCGTTCATCCATGCTGCAAGCCGCGTGTTCTCCGGCGCATCGATCACTTCCGCCAGGTCCGATAAATACACCGGCGCGCCGTTACGATACGCCACCACCACCTTGCGGTATTCGTCCGCCGACTTCAGTTGATCGTTGGCGTCGATGGTGTAGGCGCGCTCGGGTCCATCGAAACTGCCCTTGGCCGCGTTGACGTTGGCCGCGGCCACCGCCTGGCGCACGTCTTCGAGACTCAGCCCGTCAGCGGCCAGCGCCTTGGGATTCGCCTGCACGCGCACCGCCGGGCGCTGCCCGCCGGACAGCGTCACCAGTCCGACGCCGGCGATCTGCGAAATCTTCTGCGCCACGCGCGTGTCGGCGAGGTTCTGCACCTGCGTCATCGGCAGCGTTTTAGAGGTAATGCCCAGCGTCAGGATTGGCGCGTCGGCCGGGTTCACCTTGCTGTACACCGGCGGCGCAGGCAAATCGGTGGGCAGCAGACTGGTGCCGGCGTTGATCGCCGCCTGCACGCCCTGCTCGGCGGAGTCGAGTTCCAGATCGAGCGTGAATTGAAGCGTCACCACCGACGCCCCGCCGGAACTGGTGGACGACATCTGGCGCAGCCCCGGCATCTGCCCGAACTGCCGTTCGAGAGGTGCGGTGATCGACGAGGCGATCACCTCGGGACTCGCGCCCGGATAAAACGTCACCACCTGTATCGTCGGGTAATCCACCTGCGGCAGCGCCGAAATCGGCAGCAGACGATAAGCAATAATGCCCGACAGCAGAATGGCCACCATCAGCAGCGTGGTGGCGACCGGGCGCAGGATGAACAGGCGGGAGGGGTTCATCTACGCATTGCCCCGATCGTTATACAAGGTCATGACTCGCGCGTTGCCATCTACTGCGCAGCCGCCTCGGCGTCTTTCTTCTTGCGCCAACTTCCATCACCTTTCTTGCGGC
>CAMDDY010000217.1 GCA_945893125.1 Bordetella parapertussis | reverse complement strand
CGACAGCGTCGCCAGATCATCCGCCACCGGATCGGCCTGCGGGTCTTTTTCCTGATTCAGCGATTTGATGTAGCCCTTGCAATCTTCACACGCCTCGCCGCGTATGGCCTCGTTGCCATTTTCGATATGATAATAAGCGAGTTTTTCTTGCGCCTCGCACTGGCTGCAAAGGCCGCGCGCCATGTACCAGTCGGTGGCGCACAACACACAGTGCAGGTAACGCGTGCCCGGCACCGGCACGCCGATGCGCAGTACGCTGGCGATCGGAGGCGACCCGCAGGCGGGGCACACGTACGGCACGTCGAGCTTGCGGAATTCGCCTTCTCCCAGTGACGTCACGCGTTTGACCCAATGCACCTGCAAGGCCGCGCCGAGAAACGGCACGGTGGCCGGATCCAGCGCCGGGTAATCCAGACTCAGCAAACGTGCTGCTTGCATGTCTAGCGTGGCGGCATCGAGTTTGTCTAAATCCGTCAGCACGCGGCGGGTGGCTTCGGGGGCATCCGTGAGCAGGCTTTGACTAATGCTTTTCAATGCGCTGCGCCATGACGCATCCAATGCTGAATCAGTACCCAGCGGCGGCAAGCCGTGCAGGCGGCAACGTTCAAGGTGTTGGCTGTCGGGCGTGGGCGGCGTGGGGTGGGTATCGAGCGCCTGCTGCTGCACCCTGGCCAACCGCGCCATCAGGCGCATGAATTCCCGCTCGCCCTTGCCCGCCGCGGCTAATGCCTCAAAGCGCGCAGCGCGATCCGCGAATACGCTTTTCGCGTCCGGCAAACGAAAAGCCGGCGGCTCTTTCAAGCCGCCGGCTATTTCTTCCTGAGGAACGATTCTGATCGGCGTTCTGGGTGACTGTGCCATTACTTATTTGCCGCCCGTCACCTCGCGGTACCAGCCGGGATGATGGTGCTTGGCCCACGCCGCGCTGACGTTGCCGCGAATCATCGCGCGCATGGTGCCCTTGACCCAGATCGCCGCATACACATGAACGATAATGCCGATCACCAGCGCCACTGCCGACACCGCATGCACCACCACCGCGATGCGATTGATGTCGATCGGGAACGAGCCGGCGAAGTACGGACGCCACATCATGATGCCCGACACCAGCAGCAGAAACATGGACACCACCATCAGCCAGAACATGTACTTCTGCCCCGCGTTGTATTTGCCGACTTCCGGCAAATCTTTTTCGCGGTTCATCATCACTTCTTTGACCTGTTTCATCCACTGGCGGTCAGCGTCGGTCATGCGGTTCAATTTCCAGAAGCGCACCATGGTGATGCAGAAAAGCAAGAACATCACCACGCCGATGAACGGGTGCAGAATGCGCGCCCACGGACCGCCGCCGAACAGATGCGAGAAAAAGAACAACGACGGGTGAAACAACGCCAGGCCCGACAGCGCCGCGAGGATGAAGCACAACGCGACGATCCAGTGGTTGCCCCGCTCTTTCGGCGTGTACCGCTCTATCAATTTAGCGTCGCTCATGCTTTCTCCTTGGCTTTATCGTGATTATCGTGACCTTCTTCATCCACCTCTTTCGGCCCCACCATCACGTAATGCAGGAAGCCGGCAAACGCCGCCATGCCCATCAGCGCAGTAGCGATGGGTTTGGTCGCGCCCTTCCACAACGCCACCATGGTGCTGACCGACGGGTTTTTCGGCAGGCCCACCAGTTCGGGACGATCAGCGTGTTTCAGCACATACATCACGTGTGTCCCGCCGACGCCTTTCGGGTCATACACGCCCGCGTCCTTGTGGCCGCGCTCGCGTAGCTCACCCGCGCGTTTTTCGGCGTAGATCGACATGTCTTCCTTGCTGCCAAAGCTGATGGCGCCCGTTGGACAGGTTTTCACGCACGCCGGCGCTTGCCCCACCGCGACACGGTCCGAACACAGCGAACATTTGTAGGCCTTGTTATCGACCTTGGAAATGCGCGGCACGTTGAACGGACAGCCGGTGACGCAATAGCCGCAGCCGATGCAGTTCTCGGAAATGAAATCGACGATGCCGTTGGAGTACTTGACGATGGCGCCCGGCGACGGACAGGCCTGCAGGCAACCCGGCTCCGCGCAGTGCATGCAGCCGTCCTTGCGGATCAGCCATTCCAGTTTATCTTTTTCGACTTCCACCTCGAAAAAGCGCATCAGCGTCCACGAACTCGCCGTGAGATCGGACGGGTTGTCGTATACGCCGACGTTGGTGCCGACATCATCGCGCAGATCGTTCCAGTTCATACAGGCAACCTGGCACGCTTTACAGCCGATGCATTTTGATTCGTCGATCAGCTTGGCGATTTCAACGGTTTGCCGCACGCTGGGGCTGGGCGAGGTGGTAGCCGAACGGGCCACGATATCCTGTGATTGCATGATGGCTTCTCCTTAGGCTTTTTCGATGTTGACGATGAACGCCTTGTATTCCGGCGTCTGGGAATTCGCGTCGCCGACATAGGGTGTTAACGCATTGGCCAGATAGCCGTTCTGCGTCACCCCCTTGAATCCCCAGTGAATCGGGATGCCCACCGTATGCACCTTCTTGCCGTTCACATCCAGCCCCTTGATGCGCTTGGTGACCACCACCGCCGCTTTCACTTCACCGCGGTTGGAGCGCACCTTCACCATATCGCCGTTCTTGAAGCCTTTTTCCTTTGCCAGATCCTCGCCGATTTCAACGAATGGCGAGGGCTGCGTCACTGCGTTAGAGCGCGCGTGTTTGGTCCAAAAGTGCATATGCTCGGTCAGGCGATAGGTCGTTGCTGCATACGGAAACTCCGCCGCCTTGCCGAACGCTTCCATATCACCCTTGTACACCCGCGCCGCCGGATTGCTGATGGCCTTGGGGTTGGTGTTCATCAGGTTGGTCGCGACCGGCGTCTCGAACGGCTCGTAATGCTCGGGGAACGGGCCTTCCGCCATGCCGATGGCGTGCAGCCGCGCCACGCCTTCGGGGTTCATGATGAAGGGACCGACGTTCTCTTCGGGCGCCGCGGTTGGGCGCATGTCAGGCACATCCACGCCCGACCAAGTCTTGCCATTCCAGGACAGGTACTTGCGTGACGGGTCCCAGTGCTTACCCGCCGGATCAGCCGAGGCGCGGTTATACAGAATGCGCCGATTCGCCGGCCACGAGTAACCCCAGCCCGGGAATTCACCCAAGCCCGACGGATCGGAATTGTCACGCCGCGCCGTCATATTGCCCGCCGGTGACATCGTACCGCAGTAGAGCCAGTTGCCGCAGGCCGTGCTGCCGTCGTCGCGCAGTTGCGCGAACACGGTCAACTGCCCGGCCGGCACCACCACTTTCTGCGGCTCTTTGGGATTTTTCGGATCAATCGGCGACATCAAATCCACCAGCGCACGTCCCGAAAACTCACGCATGATTTCAACCGGGCTGGGCGCTTCGGCATTTTGATACGGCCAGGTGAGCTTCAGGATCGGATCGGGAACCTTGCCGCCATCCTTGCGGTACATCTCGCGAATTTTCACAAAAATACGCGCCATGATTTCGGAATCCGGCTTGCCCTCGCCCGGCGCATCAGCGGCTTTTTCCTTCCACTGAATCACGCGGCTGGAGTTGGTGAAAGAACCGGTTTCCTCGGCGAATGTGGTCGTCGGTAGACGAAACACCTCGGTTTGGATGGTTTTCGAATCGACATCATTCAGCGGACCGAAATTTTTCCAGAATTCCGACGTCTCGGTTTCCAGCGGATCAGCCACCACCAGGTACTTCAGCTTGGCCATCGCCGCCGAGATTTTTTTCTTGTTCGGCAGCGCCGCCAGCGGATTAAAGCCCTGGCAGACAAAGCCGCTCATCTTGCCCTGATGCATCAACTCGAACATGTGCAGCACGTCGTAGGCGGCATCTTTTTTCGGCAGATAGTCGAACGCGAAATCGTTTTCCTTGTTGGCTGCATCGCCCCACCACGCCACCTGCTGACTGGTGTGCCATTTCGGGAAATTCTGCGTGAACGCCATCTGGTTCGGACGCAACGGCTTGCCGGTGAGCCGTTTCAAATATTCCTCGCGTGAGGTGTCGCGATCCAGCGGCGCACCCAGATAGCCCGGCAGCGTTTCCGAATACAGGCACATATCCGTAATGCCCTGCACGTTGGCATGACCCCGTAGCGCATTCACCCCGCCACCGGGCCGGCCCATATTGCCCAACAGCAATTGAATCATCGCCATGGTGCGGATATTTTGCGAGCCCACCGAGTGCTGTGTCCAACCCAGCGCATACAAAATCGTCATCACCTTATTGGGTGCGGAGGTCTCGCCCATCTGCGTGGCGATTTTAAGGAATGCATCTTTCGGCGTGCCGGTGATGTTGCTCACCAGCTCCGGCGTATAGCGCGAATAATGCTTCTTCATCTGCTGGAACACGCAACGCGGATCCTGCATGGTGTCATCAACCACCACAAAACCGTCTTTGCCGAGTTCATAGCCCCAAGTGGCTTTGTCGTAGACCCGCTTTTCGGCGTTATAACCGCTGAAAAAGCCGTTGTCGAAGTTAAAGCCTTCCTTGGTCATGAAGGTGGCATCGGTGTACGCCTTGACGTACTCCATGTGGATCTTGTTATTCGACAACAGATAGTTGATCACACCACCGAGGAACGCGATATCGGTACCGACGCGCACCGGCGCGTAGGTATCGGCCACCGCGGCCGAGCGCGTAAAGCGCGGATCTACCACGATCAGCTTCGCCTTGCGCTGCTGCATCGCCTCGGTCACCCACTTGAATCCACATGGGTGGGCTTCCGCCGCGTTACCACCC
This sequence comes from Bordetella parapertussis, assembly GCA_945893125.1. Classification (GTDB taxonomy): domain Bacteria; phylum Pseudomonadota; class Gammaproteobacteria; order Burkholderiales; family SG8-41; genus UBA5216. The sequence goes on along the minus strand of CAMDDY010000217.1, from coordinate 3,562 downwards.
ATAATCAAAACCAGGTCGGTGTTCTTGATATCGACCCAGCTATTGGTCATCGCACCCCTACCGAACGTTGGCCCCAGACTGGTGACCGTCGGTGCGTGTCATATTCGTGCCTGGGTGTCGAGGGCGACGATGCCCATCCCGCGCATCGTTTTTACGCTGATATAGCCGGATTCATTGGAGGCAGCGCTGGATGCCAGAAAACCCAGCGTCGGCCAGCGATTGACGGTAGTGCCCGCGGCGTTTTTCTCGATGAAATTCTTGTCGCGGTCGTCTTTCATGTGCTTGGCGATGCGCGTGATCGCCTCGTCCCACGAAATGCGCTTCCACTCGTTCGAGCCGGGCACACGCACGGCGGGATATTTGACGCGGTTGGGGCTGTGGATCATGTCGAGTACGCCTGCCCCCTTGGGGCACAGCGTGCCGCGATTCACCGGATGATCTGGATCGCCCTCGACATGCATGATCACGGGCTTGATGTTCTTCGACTTGTCGCCGATGGTGTACATGATCATGCCGCAACTCACCGAGCAATACGGGCAGATGCTGCGATGCTCCGTGGTACGCGAGAGTTTGAAGCCGCGGACATCGGCCACCGCACTGGGCGCGTAACCGAGCATCGCCAGGCTTGAGCCTGCCATGCCACCTGCGGATATTTTGAAGAACTGCCGTCGCGAAACCTTCACGTCCATGGGATGACTCCTCTATGCAAAAAACTGCACTCATCACCGCGTGTAGCGTAAATGACCATGCGACTACGCCTCTGCGGCCCGCTTTTTTGACTAACCGCGTGTCCATCTGCTTTTATTAGCCCGATTCATGCACAGGTTTAGTGCCCGACCGGATATTGGACGAGAACAAGGTAGCACATTTTTATTCCATTGCCACCACAAATAATGGTTGCAATGGGCAAGCGAAGTGTCGCGATTAAGTGCGGATGGTAAAGCTGTCAAAAACCATCGCATGCCGCCCGCGCAGGTGACGGCGCGACCAGCACGCAAGCGTTTTGATGGCTAATGTTCCATGAATTAATTACGATTAAAAACAAATACTTATGCTTAACCTCTGCTATCGTAACGCTACCTCGTACGCTGCCCGCTGCCCGCAACTAAATACGCGACCGTTGCAGCACTCGGCTAAAATTCCCACTGACACCTATTCTGAATAAATCCTTACATACAACATGAAAACACCTGCCCCCACCCTGCGCGACGCCAGTTGCGCCGACGACTACGATCCGAATTCAATGCCCGTGGATAACGCGCGCGCGCTGATCGCGCGTTTTCTCACGCCGCTGACCGCCACCGAGCGCGCACCTATACGCTCCGCCCTGGGCCGAGTACTCGCTCACGATGTGATTTCTCCCATCAACGTACCGGCGCATGACAACTCCGCCATGGACGGCTACGCGGTGCGCTTTGCCGATCTCAAACAGGGCGGCGATGTGGCGCTCAAGGTCGCCGGCGCTTCTTTCGCGGGCAAGCCTTATGCAGGCAAGATGCAGGCCAATGAGGCCGTGCGCATCATGACCGGCGCCGTGATGCCGCCCGAAGCCGACACCATCGTGATGCAGGAGCACGCACAGGCGGCCGACGGCATGGTTACCATCGGCAGCGGCCATCGTCTTAGTCAGAATCTGCGCCGCGCGGGCGAAGACCTCGCCATCGGGCAAGTGGCGTTAAAACGCGGCCTGCCATTGCGTCCCGCCGAAATCGGCCTGGTATCGTCGCTCGGCATTGGCGAAGTCACCGTGTTCCGTAAACTACGCGTGGCGTTTTTCTCCACCGGCGACGAGCTGGTGTCCATCGGCGCCGTGCCCGGCGAAGGACAGATATTCGACAGCAACCGCTACACCATCCACGGCATGCTGACGCGGTTGAATTGCGAGGTGATCGACATGGGCGTGGTGCGCGACGATCCCGCGCTGATTGAAGCCGCCTTCGCCACCGCCGCCGCCAACGCCGATGTGGTTATCACCAGCGGCGGTGTATCCGTGGGCGAAGCCGATTTCGTCAGAGAGATGCTCAATAAGCTCGGCGAGGTGCTGTTCTGGAAAATCGCCATGAAGCCCGGCCGTCCGCTGGCTTACGGCAAAATCAGCGGCGCGCATTTCTTTGGATTGCCCGGCAATCCGGTGTCGGTGATGGTCACTTTTTATCAGTTCGTGCGCGACGCGCTGCTGGTGCTCAGCGGCCAAAACCCGGTGCCGCCGCTGCCCACCTTCAAAGTGCCCTGCACCTCGGCGTTGAAAAAAGCGCCCGGTCGCACTGAATTTCAGCGCGGCATTTTGTCGCAGGATGCGTCCGGCGCGTGGAGAGTGCGGGTCACCGGTGAACAAGGCTCGGGCATCCTGCGTTCGATGTCTGAAGCAAACTGCTTTATCATCATGCCGACCGATCAGGGGAATGTGGCGCCGGGCGCGCTGGTCGAGGTGCAGGTGATGGAAGGCGTTGTCTAAGTCGTATAGGTCATCAATAACTTCTGGCGCTAAAAATGAATATCAGACCACGCGCAGTCGCGATATCAATCAACGCAATGCCGCTTCTGCTGGCGGCGATCATTGCACTGCCCGCCGCCGGCGCCGACATCGACAAAGGCGCCTGCACCTTCAAAGGCAAAAAGCTCTACGGCAAAATCCAGATCGTCACCTCCTTCCCCGACGTAAAAGTGCAGGAAGTCACGTCGTTTCCCGATCTCAAAGTCGAGAAAGTAAACTCGTTTCCCGACAAGTGCGGCAAGTGGCAAATCGTGACCTCATTCCCCGACACCAAGGTGCAAATCGTTTCGTCGTTCCCGGACGTGAAGGTGCAGTACGTCACTTCGTTCCCCGGCATGCGCTGACCCACAGCAGCACTACGCCGTCAGTATCGACGATCCTCGGGTTTTCCCCGCCTCCAGATCTTCATGCGCCTTCACCGCCTCCGCGAGCGCGTATCGCTGGCCGATGTGTGCTTTGACCACGCCTTTTTTCACCATATCGAACACCAGTACTGCCGACATCATGAGATCGTCGCGTTGCGAGCAATAGGTTGCCAGCGTGGGCCGTGTGAAGTAAAGCGAACCCAATTTTTGCAGCGTGGCGGCTTCCATCGCGGGTGGCGCGCCAGTGGTGGTGCCGAACGACACGAAATAGCCGCGCGGCGCGAGGCATTTCAGCGTGATGTCAAAGGTGGCTTTGCCCGCTGAGTCGTAGACCACCGGGACACCTTTTCCGCCGGTGATTTCTTTCACCCGCGCGACGATGTCTTCTTTGGTACGGTCAATCACGAACTCATAGCCGTTGTCCTTGGCGAGTTTGCATTTCGCCGCACCACCCGCCACGCCGATCATGCGCGCGCCCAGCGCACGCCCCCACTGTCCCGCCACCAACCCTACGCCGCCCGCCGCCGCCATGAACAACACGAATTCGCCTTTGCGCGCGGGGTAGCAGCGATTCAACAGGTACTCCGCGGTCATGCCTTTCATCAGCACCGCAGCGGCTTGTTCTTCCGCGAGTTCAAATTCGAAGTGCAACTCTGATTAATAGGTTGGGTGGGCGAGGTGCGATAGCATCCGAGCCCCTCGA
>CAMDDY010000216.1 GCA_945893125.1 Bordetella parapertussis | reverse complement strand
CGGTCAGGCGCGAGTTGGTCATGTGGGTCTGCACCACGCTGGCGCCATCAAAATCAGGCCCCGCGCCGGAGCCGCCGGAGATGGTTTCGTAGTACTGATGCTGCTCATTTCCAAAAGTAAAATTGTTCATCGTGCCCTGCGATGCACCGATGACACGCAATGCGCCATATAACGTATCGGTGACGCATTGCGAGGTTTCCACGTTGCCGGCGACCACGGCAGCCGGATGGCGCGGGTTGAGCATGCAGCCTTCGGGAATGATGACTTGCAGCGGTTTCAGGCATCCGGCGTTGAGCGGAATGTCGTCATCCACGAGCGTGCGGAACACATACAACACGGCCGCCATTGTGACCGCCGACGGCGCGTTGAAGTTGCTGTCGCGCTGTGTTGAGGTACCGGTGAAATCTATCACGGCGCTGCGTGCAGCGTGGTTGATGGCGATGTTGACTTTGATCACCGCGCCGTCGTCCATTTCGTAGCTGAACGCGCCGTCTTTTAGCGCGCCGATCACGCGGCGCACGCACTCCTCGGCGTTGTCCTGCACGTGACGCATGTAACCGTGTACCACGTTCAATCCGAATTCGGCGACGCTACGCGTCAATTCACTGCTGCCTTTCTGGTTGGCGGCGATCATGGCACGCAGGTCGGCGAGATTCTGTTCGATGTTGCGCGACGGATAGCGCGCGCCGGCAAGCAGGGCGCGGGTCTCGGCTTCGCGCAGGCGCCCTTGTCCCACCAGCAAAAAATTGGTGATCAATACGCCTTCTTCGTCGATGTGTTTACTATCCGGCGGCATCGAGCCGGGCGTGATGCCGCCGATGTCGGCGTGATGGCCGCGTGAGCCGACGTAGAACAACAACGATTTTCCATCGCCGCTGAACACCGGCGTGATGACGGTGATGTCAGGCAGATGCGTGCCGCCGCGATACGGATCGTTCAACATGTAAACATCACCGGCGCGCATGCCGGTCGTACTATGGGCATTGTCGCGTATCACCCAGCGCACGCTTTCGCCCATCGATCCCAGATGCACCGGCATATGCGGCGCGTTGGCGATCAGGTTGCCGTCTGCGTCGAACAGCGCGCATGAAAAATCGAGCCGCTCCTTGATGTTTACGGAGTAGGCGGTGTTGGCGAGCGTCACGCCCATCTGTTCGGCAATCGCCATGAACAGGTTGTTGAAAATTTCGAGCATCACCGGATCGACGTTGGCGCCGATGGCGGTGCGCGCAGCGCGCGGTTTGCTTCTGGTCAGCAGTAAGTGACCTTGCGCGGTGACTTCGGCTTGCCAGTCAGGCTCGATAACGGTGGTGGCATTGGCGTCGGTGATGATGGCGGGGCCGGCAATGCGATGGCTGGGTTGCAAATTTTCAACACGATGGAGCGGGGTGCTGTGGTAAGCGCCATCGCAGTACATTTGCACCATGGTTTCAGCGGTTGCGCCTTCCCTTGCGTTGGCGGGGCAAGGGAACACTTGCAGCGGCGCAGAAGGCGTGCCAACCATGGTGTCATCATGTTCCCGCGAAGACGCTTCCACCGCCACCGCCTCTACCACCAGCGCGCGACCCGGCATCAAGAAACTGTAGCGCCCAAGATAAGCGTCCTCAAAAGCGCGCGTCATCTCGTCCACTGAAGCGAAGCCGACGGTGAGCGTGGTATCGGTGCCTGCGTATTTGAGATGCGCGCGGTGCGTAATCACAATATCTTCCGCGACGACGTGCTGCGCCATGACCTCCGCGCGTGCGGCATCGGCCAGTGGTTTTAACGCGGCCTCGATTTGCGGCACCAGCGCATCCGTCAACGGCACTTCAATCGCCTGTTCACGCATCGCGGTGATAGCTGCAAGTCCCATGCCGTATGCCGACAAAACGCCCGCGTACGGATGGATGTAGACGCGCGGCATCGCCAGCGCGTCGGCGACGCGGCAAGCGTGTTGGCCCGCAGCGCCGCCGAAGCACGCCAGTGTGTATCGCGTCACGTCATACCCGCGCGCCACGGAAATTTTTTTAATGGCGTTCGCCATGTTGTCCACGGCGATGCGCAGGTAGCCTTCGGCGATTTGCTCGATAGATTGTAAGTTATTGTTTTTATTAATGTTTTCTGATAGCGCTAAAAATGCCTTGCACGCGGCCACACGATCCAGCGGCGCAATGCCCGACACGCCAAACACCGCCGGAAAATAATCCGGCTGGATGCGCCCGAGCAGCACATTGCAATCGGTCACGGTGAGCGGCCCGCCGCGCCCGTAACACGCGGGGCCGGGTTGCGCGCCGGCGGAATCCGGGCCGACACGCAGGCGCGCGCCGTCAAAATGCAGTATCGAGCCGCCGCCCGCCGCAACGGTGTGTATGCTCATCATCGGCGCGCGCATACGCACGCCTGCCACCAGCGTCTCAAACGCGCGCTCGTACTGGCCGGCGAAATGCGACACATCGGTGGAAGTGCCGCCCATGTCAAAGCCGATGATGCGATCAAATCCCGCACCCTGCGCTGTGCGCGCCATGCCCACCACGCCTCCTGCGGGGCCGGAGAGCACACTATCCTTGCCGTGAAAGCGCCGCGCATCGGTGAGGCCGCCGGAAGATTGCATGAACATCACTTTCACATCGGGCAACTCGCGCGTGATGCGATCCACGTAACGGCGCAACACCGGTGACAGATACGCATCCGCCACCGTGGTGTCGCCGCGCGATATCAGCTTCATCAGCGGACTGACTTCGTGCGACACCGACACCTGTGTGAATCCCGCCGCGCGTGCCAGAGCGGCAAGCTGCTGTTCGTGTCGCGGATAGCGGTAGCCGTGCATCAGCACAATGGCGCACGCACGCAGGCCGCGCGCATGGGCAGCTTCGATTTCAACACGCGCTTGCGTGAGATCCAGCGGCGTCAGCACTTCGCCGCGCGCACCCATGCGTTCATCGATTTCATGCACGGCGCCATACAACATCTCCGGCAGCACGATGTGGCGGTCAAAAATACGCGGGCGATTCTGGTAACCGATACGCAGCGCATCGCGAAAACCGCGCGTAATAAACAGCGCCAACGGCTCCCCTTTGCGTTCGAGCAGCGCGTTGGTGGCGATGGTGGTGCCCATCTTCACCGCCGCGATGCGTTCGGCGGGGATCGGCGCATCGCGCGCCACGCCTAGCAGATCGCGTATGCCGGCCAGCGCCGCGTCGTCGTATTGCCCGGCGTTTTCCGACAAAAGCTTGTGCGTGACCAGCGAGCCGTCCGGGCGCCGGCCAACAATGTCGGTGAAGGTGCCGCCGCGGTCAATCCAGAATTGCCAGCGGGGCGGAACCGAAGTGAGTTGTGCCTGGGTGCTCATCGTCGGGGAATGGTACCACGCCATGCCGGCGCGGCTACCGCCACCTGCACGGCAGATGGATATGGTGCGCGTGCGCCGCATGTGAATTCACAACACCGATAGGTCACGAAGTTGACCGTTCTCCGGACGGGGGATACATTGCGGTTCGGTAAATGGGGTTGTTCAATATTTCAATGCTCGCCACGGGTATACAACCGCCACCCGGAATGGATTGACAATGAAACGAACCATTGAAGCGGTATGCAAGGCAGTACCAGCGCTCGTGTTCTACACGTTCGTCTGGGGCCAGTCAGCACCGCCCCCCTTGCTGAAAAAATCCCCGGTCGAGATGCCGCAACGCGTGCTTTTCGTCGGCAGCAGCATCATGTACTACGCTGGCGCGCTGCAAACCCATACGCACCGGATCGGGGCAGCGGCCACGCCGCCGCTTATGCTGCGGGAGGGCTTTAAGTCGGTGCACATCACGACGGGTGCGCTGCACCACTATCCGCTTGAGCATTATGTGACGCCGGGCAACCTCGGCAGCAAAGAGCCGTTCCAACTTGTCGTGCTGGGCGAAAACTTCCGCGACGTGTTGACGGACGCCGGACGCGAGCTGTACCGCAAGACGGTGATCGATTTTGATGCCATTATCAAAAAACACGGCGGGCGCACCGCGCTGTATTGGCTCCCGCCGCACGGTCAGCCTGGCGGCGCGCTCTCTGCGACCGAACACGGTCGCTGGCTGGAAGAAATGACGCTATCCGTCGCCAATGAAGTGGGCGCGCTTGTCATTCCGGTGGGACTGGCGTTTCGCGAGGCCTACCGGCAACGTCCTGGTGTCAAAATGCAGATGGGCTACGACGACTATCACCCCACCATCGCGGGGCAGTACCTTGCGGCCGCTGTGGTGTATGGCAGCCTCTATAACCGCTCGGCGGTCGGCAACCCTTATGACTACTATCAGGATTAACCATGGAGAATTTGTAATGCTGCTGCCATTGCAGGGACGTAACATCTGCTACGACATTATCGGGCCGGAATCGGGTGAGGTCGTAGCCTTTTCGCACTCACTCGCCGCCGATCTCGGCATGTGGGCCGAGCAGGTGCCCGCGCTCGCCGCCGCGGGTTACCGCGCGCTGCGCATCGACTTGCGCGGCCACGGCGGCAGCGGCGCGCTTCCCGCGCCTTACACTATCGATCAGTTGGCTGACGACGTGGTAACCGTGCTCGACGCGCTGGGCGTCGCCCGTAGCCATTTCGTCGGCCTCTCTATTGGCGGCATGATCGGCCAGTCGCTCGGGCTGCGCCACGCGAGCCGCATGCAATCATTGATGTTGTGCGACACGCAGACGCAATCGCCCGCCGATGCGGCAACGCGCTGGGGCCCGCGCATCGAGACGGTGACTAAGGCCCAATCGCTCGAACCCATCGCCGACGAGACTATCGGCCGCTGGCTTACGGCGGGTTACAAAAAAAATCATCCGGGCCGCTGGCAGCAGATACGCGACACTATCGCCGGCTGCACGCCCATGGGCTACACCGGCTGCGCGCAGGCCATCGCCAATTTCAATTTCACGGCGCGGCTGGGGATGGTCACCACGCCGACGTTGGTGGTATGCGGCACGGAAGATCCCAGCGCATCGCCGGTCGAGAGCCGCCGTATCTCGGGGTTGTTTGCCAACGGCAGCTATGACGAATTTCCGGGCGCACGCCATCTGCCCAATGTGGAGCAGCCGGAGGCGTTTAATCGCGTGCTGCTCAAATGGCTGGACGCGCGCAGGTAGGCGGGCGGCGCCGTCACCTGGACGTAAATCACCAATGCTTCGCGCGCTCTGTTACGTGATGTTCGTAGCCTGCTGCCTCGGCATAACCGGCGCGACCGCGCAGGGTTATCCGGTGAAGCCGATCCGTATTCTCGTCGGTTTCGCGGGCGGTTCGGATCTGATGGCGCGCATGCTGGCGCAGCAGCTTGCGCCGGTGCTGGGGCAGCAGGTGCTCGTCGAGGCGCGCCTGGGCGCCGCCGGCAACATCGCGTTTGATGCCGCGGCAAGAGCAGCACCCGACGGCCATACCTTGCTGATGGGCGCCGTGCCGCTGCTCACCAACCAGCTTATTTATCGCAAGGTGACTTACGACCCCCTGCGCGACTTTGTCCCGGTGGTGCTGCTCTCGACCATTCCCAACGGGCTGTTTCTCCATCCATCGGTGCCGGCAAAATCGCTGCGGGAGCTTACTCAGCTCGCGCGCACGGCGCCCGGCAAGATCGCCTACGGCTCGGGCGGCGTCGGCTCGGCCAATCACATCGCCGCTGCGTTCCTCGAAAATCTGGCGAAGGTGAAGTTCACGCATATTCCCTACAAGACCGCGAGCCTGGGCTTTGTCGGCGCGATGAGCGGGGAAGTGGACATGGTTATCACCGTGGTCTCCAGCGGCGTGGGCTACGCCAAGGATGGGCGCATGCGCGGCATCGTGGTGATGGACACCAAGCGCGCGCAGTCACTGCCGGACATGCCCACGTCGGCCGAGGCAGGCATGCCCGAATTACAGGCGGTCAACTGGTACGCGCTGATGGCGCCCGCGGGCACGCCGCGCGCGATTATCGAGCGGCTGCACGCCGAATCAGTCAAGGTGATGTCGCCGCCGGATGTGCAGTCGCGCCTGCGCGCGATAGGCGGCGAGCCCGAAGCGCGCACGCCCGATCAGACTGCGGCATTTCTCCGCGAAGAATACGCGCGCTGGGGGAAAGTCATCAGGGAAGCGGGCATCAAGGCCGAGTAAAGCGTACGGCCCGCGTCCATTGTTACCAACGCTCGTCGTCAGGCGTGCGCATTTGCGAATGCGTTATTCGGCTTTCGCGCCGGTCAACTTGATCAGTTCGATATTGCGTGCGATTTCGAGTTTGATAAATGACGCGAATTGTTCCGCAGTATGCGTTTGCGGCTCGATGCCTTGATGATTAAACGATTTCTTTGCTTCCGCGGTGTTGATTCCCTTGCGGATCACGGTATTGAGTCGCGTCACGATGTCTCTGGGCACCCCCGCCGGTACGATAACGCCATACCAGGACGAACGATCATAGCCGCTCACGCCCGACTCATCGATGGTGGGAATTTGCGGCACCAATGACGAGCGCTTCGCGCTGGTAATCGCAAGCGCCCTGAGTTTGCCTGCATCGAGCAAGGGCGCCGCCGAGGCAAGACTGGGGAAATTCATCTCGATCTGACCGCTTGCGTTGGCGACGGAACTGTCGGCCGCGCCTTTAAACGGCACGTGGATGATTTTTACTTTGCCCATCAAGTTGAACAGTTCACCCATCAGATGCCCCGAACTGCCCACGCCGGGCGATCCATAGTTCAGTTTGCCGGGTTGTGACCGGGCAAGCGCAAGCAATTCCCGGATGTTGCGCGCCGGCAATGACGGATGCACCGAAAGCAGGGTCGTGCCGGTCGCGACCAGGGTGACCGGTGCAAAATCATTTACCAGATCGTAGGGCAGTCGGGCGCGCAGTGCCGGTTGAACGGTGTCGCCCGCCGCCATCATCAGCAGCGTATAGCCGTCGGCGGGCGACTTGGCAACGGCCTCGGTCGCTATCGAGCCGCCCGCGCCGACCCGATTTTCGACGACCACGGATTGCCCCAGATTTTCCGCAAGGATGGTCGCGGTCAGACGCGCGGCAACGTCGCTGGCGCTGCCCGCGGTTAATCCGACCAGCATGCGTAGCGGCTTGACGGGGTAGTTTTGCCCCAGCGCGTTCGACATCGGCACATAGGCGCACACCGTGATGGCCGCGAAGTAACCCGCTACGCGTAGTCCCGGTTTTCGCATGACCTGACTTCTCCTTTCACTTGGCTTACTGCGCACCTTTCTACGCACCTTACTGTGCATGTATTCCGGCAGCCTTGATCACTTTACCCATCCCGGCCATGTCCGCCTTGATGAAGGCGGCAAATTCCTCAGGCGTGGTGCCGACGCCGTCTACGCCCAGCTTGAACAGACGCTCTTTCATATCGGCGGTGTTGAGTACTCGCACGAATTCCTGATTCAATCGATGGATGATGGCTGCCGGCGTATTGGCCGGCGCGAACATGCCAGCGGTCGATACCGCCGAAAATCCGGGCAGTCCCGTGGCGGCTATCGTCGGCAAGCCGGGAACCAGCGCGGTCGGTTGCGCAGTGCTGACCGCCAGCGCTTTCAATTTGCCGGATTTGACATGCTCGGCTACGCCACCGGTGACGCTGAACATCCATTGCACGTGGCCGGCCATCAGGTCGATGACCGCGGCGCCCGAACTCCGGTAGCCCACCTGCACCGTGTTGATGGCGGCCATGGATTTGAATAATTCCGCCGCGAGATGCGCCGTGGAGCCGACGCCGGGAACCGCGTAATTCAGTACGCCGGGTTTGGCCTTGGCCAGCTTGATCAGATCGCTGGCGGATGCCACGGGCAGCGACGGGTGAACGATCAGCACCAGCGGTGATCGCGTCGTCAGAGTGATCGGCGCGTAATCGCGTACCGGGTCGAACGAAACCTTTTCCTGTATGAAGGGCGCAAGCCAGAGCGTCCCGGTACTGATCAGTAGCGTGTGGCCGTCGGCGGGCGACTGGGCAGTCAATTCTGCGGCAGCGATTCCGTTCGCGCGATTGTCCACGATCACCGGCTGACCCAGCGGGCCGCTGATCTCCTTCGCATAAAGACGCGCCGCGATATCGAAGAAGTTGCCCGTGCCCGGCACGATGATGCGGATCGGGCGCAGCGGATAATTCTGCGCCCACGCCATGCCCGCGCCTGCGGCCAAGAGACCCGGCAATACGACGCACGCCAGTAAACGCCGCGGAATCATACCAATTCCTCCCCGTCTCGCTTTCTGAATGACGCTCAATAATCTACGGTGAATTCTACGCGAACAGCAGGGGCCGAACGCGATTCGGTTCCCTATTTTATGAGGCGGATTCAAGTCTGAAGTGCAACCGCGTTATGATGCGAGTGTAGCTTCTTCCAGAAGACTTCGTGGGGTGTTTTGAAGCCGAGGCATTTTCTGGGGCGATGGTTGAGGTAGTGCATGGCGGCAGA
>CAMDDY010000215.1 GCA_945893125.1 Bordetella parapertussis | reverse complement strand
AGGCGCAAAGACGCAAAGAACCTCCGCAAAGAAAATCTTTTGACCTTCTTTGCGTTTCCTTTGCGCCTTTGCGCCTTTGCGGCTGCTGTTAGGGTTTTTCATGGCCAGCAGCGAATTCATCCTCGAAACCCGCAGACTCACCAAGGCGTTCAAGGGCTTCGTTGCGGTGAACAACGTTGATCTGAAGGTCAAGCGCGGCTCGATTCATGCGCTGATCGGGCCCAATGGCGCGGGCAAAACCACGACATTCAATCTGCTCACGCATTTTCACGCGCCAACCGCGGGCAGCATTCATTTTAACGGCGTCGATATCACGGGCGAGAAGCCCGCGCAGATCGCGCGCCGCGGCATCGTGCGCTCGTTTCAGATTTCCGCGACATTTCCGCATCTCACGGTGCTGGAGAATGTGCGCATCGGCTTGCAGCACAAGCTCGGCACTTCGTTTCATTTCTGGAAATCGGAGAAATCCCTCGACCAGTTGAACGGGCGGGCGATGGAATTGCTCGAATCGGTGGATCTCGCGCCGTTTGCGAAGACCGTGACGGTGGAGCTGCCCTATGGCCGCAAGCGCGCGCTGGAAATTGCTACCACGCTGGCGCTTGATCCCGAACTGATGCTGCTCGATGAGCCGACGCAGGGCATGGGGCACGAGGATGTCGGACGCGTGGTTGAATTGATCCGCAAGGTTTCTGTCAATCGTACCATTCTGATGGTGGAACACAATCTGAGCGTGGTGGCCGATCTGTCGGACATGATTACGGTGCTCGCGCGCGGCGCGGTGTTGGCCGAGGGGCCGTATGCCGAGGTGTCGAAAAATCCGCTGGTGCTGGAGGCGTATGTCGGCAGTGAGGTAGGCAGTGAGCAACACTAGCGGCGGCGGTGAAATGCTGCGGGTGAGCGGCCTGCATGCGTTTTATGGCGAATCGCACGTTCTGCATGGCATCGATTTCACCGTGAACAAGGGCGAAGTGATAACCCTGTTGGGCCGCAACGGCGCCGGACGCACCACCACCTTGCGCGCGATACTCGGCCTGACCGGCAAGCGCAGCGGTTCGATTAGCGTGAATGGCTGCGAGACTATCGCCATGGCCACGCACGCCATCGCGCACCTGGGCATCGGCTATTGCCCCGAAGAGCGCGGCATTTTCGCCAGCCTGACCGCCGAGGAAAATCTGCTGCTGCCGCCTGAAGTGGCGAGCGGCGGCATGCGCGTCGATGAAATCTACGCCATGTTTCCGAATCTCAAGGAGCGCAGAGGCAGCCCCGGCATGCGGCTCTCCGGCGGCGAGCAGCAAATGCTGGCGATTGCGCGCATCCTGCGCACCGGTGCGAAACTATTGCTGCTCGACGAAATCAGCGAAGGCTTGGCGCCGGTGATCGTGCAGACGCTGGGCCGGGTGATCCGCCAGTTGAAGGAACGCGGCTACACCATCATCATGGTGGAGCAGAATTTTCGCTTCGCCGCGCCGCTGGCGGATCGGCACTACGTGATTGAGCATGGGCGCATAGTCGAAACGGTGTTGATGGACGAATTGCAGGGCAAGATGGATCGCTTGCATGAATTACTGGGTATTTGAGTTTTATCAAACGAGGAGATCGACAATGCAACAAAAACTGGCAACACTCGCGGTAGCAGCGGCGCTGGCGGTACTACCCAACGTCCTGACGGCGCAAACCATCAAACTATCGGATGGCATGGTAAAAATCGGCATTCTCACCGACATGTCGGGGCTGTATGCGGATTTATCCGGCGCGGGCTCGATCACCGCCGCCAAAATGGCGATCGAGGATTTTCGCGCCCAGGAAAAAGGCAAGGCGTTCCCCATTGAACTGGTCTACGCCGACCACCAAAACAAGGGCGACGTGGCTTCCAACAAGGCGCGCGAATGGTTCGAGCGCGACAAGGTGGACATGATCGGCGATCTGGTCACCACGTCAACGGCGCTGGCGGTGATGCCGATTGCCAAACAAATGAACCGCATCACCATCGTCTCCGGCGCGGCGTCCACCCTGATTACCGGCAAGAACTGCACCGATACCAATGTGCATTACGTCTACGACACCTACGCGTTGGCCAACGGCACCGGCAAGGCGGTGGTAAAGCAGGGCGGCGATAGCTGGTTTTTTCTGACTGCGGACTATGCGTTCGGCCACTCGCTGGAAAAAGACACGTCCGAGGTGGTGAAAACCAACGGCGGCAAGGTGCTGGGGGCGGTGCGTCACCCGTTTCCGGGCACGGACTTTTCATCCTTCCTGCTGAAAGCGCAATCGTCCGGCGCCAAGGTGATCGGCCTGGCCAACGCGGGCACCGATACCACCAACGCGATTAAACAGGCGGCCGAATTCGGCATCATGCCCAAGCAATCGCTGGCCGGGTTGTTGATGTTTCTAACGGATATCCACAGCCTGGGATTGAAGACGGCGCAGAACATGTATCTTACCGAAGGCTTCTACTGGGATTTCAGCCCCGAGACGCGCGCCTGGTCGAAACGCTACCACGACCAGCACAAGCGCATGCCGACCATGGTGCAGGCGGGCGTTTATTCATCGACCATGCATTATCTTAAGGCGATCAAGGCGGCAGGCACGGACGAAGCCAAGGCGGTGATGGCCAAGATGAAAGAAATGCCGATCAATGACTTCTTCGCCAAGAACGGAAAAATTCGCGACGATGGCCGCCATGTCCATGATTTCTATCTGCTGCAAGTGAAAAAGCCGGAGGAGTCGAAGTATCCATGGGACTACTATCATGTGCGTCAGGTGATTCCGGCCGCTGATGCCGTGGGGCCGGTGGCGAACAGCGAATGTCCGCTGTTGAAAAAATAAGGATGAAGGCGGAAGGCGGAAGGATGAAAACCACCTGTTTTCCGGCATGCCACTGGGCGTTGGAATCACGACGCCTGTATTCATCCCTCATCCTTCATCCTTCATCCTTCAAGAGGAATTCAAGCAGTGTTTGAATTCCTCAACATCACCCCCCAAGCCCTCTACAGCCAACTGCTGGTGGGTCTGATCAACGGCTCGTTTTACGCGCTGTTGAGTCTGGGCCTGGCGGTGATTTTCGGCATGTTGAATATCATCAATTTCACGCATGGCGCGCAGTACATGCTGGGCGCGTTTCTGGCGTGGATAGGATTGACGCAGTTGGGGCCGTGGTTGGGATCGCCGGATTTTGCCATTAACTATTGGGCGGCGTTGATCGTGGTGCCGTTGATCGTGGGCGCGCTCGGAATTTTTATCGAGCGCGCCATGTTGCGGCACTTGTATAAGCTCGATCATCTTTACGGTTTGCTGCTGACGTTCGGCATCGCCTTAATCATCGAAGGCCTGTTCCGCGAGTGGCAGGGTTCATCCGGCAAATCGGTTGACATCCCCGAAGTGCTGCGCGGCGCGATCAATCTGGGGTTTATGCGTCTGCCCAAGTATCGCGCGTGGGTGATTGTGATTTCGCTGATCGTGTGCTTTGCGACGTGGTTTGTGATTGAACGCACCAAGCTGGGCTCGTACTTGCGCGCGGGCACGGAAAACCCGCGCCTGGTGCAGGCGTTCGGCGTCAACGTGCCGCTGATGATTACATTGACGTACGGCTTTGGCGTAGCGTTGGCCGGTTTCGCCGGGGTGCTGGCCGCACCGATTTTTACCGTCAGCCCGCTGATGGGGGCTGATCTCATCATCGTGGTGTTCGCCGTGGTGGTGATAGGCGGCATGGGCTCGATACTGGGCTCCATCGTGACCGGTCTGGCGTTGGGCCTGGTGGAAGGGCTGACCAAGGTGTTTTATCCCGAAGCATCCGCGGTGGTGGTGTTTGTCATTATGTCGATCGTGCTGCTGGTGCGGCCGGCCGGTTTATTCGGACGCGAAAAATAATGTTGACGCGCACGCATTGGGGTTTTATCGCGCTCATCGTGGCGGGCGTGCTGGCGCCGCATCTGGGCGTGTACCCGACGTTTCTGATGAAATGCTGGTGCTTCGCGCTGTTTGCGTGCGCGTTCAACCTGTTATTGGGCTACACCGGGTTGTTGTCGTTCGGTCACGCAGCGTTTATCGGCGCGGCGGGTTACATCGCGGGCTACGCGATCAAGGCGTGGGGGCTGTCGCCGGAGCTCGGCATCCTCGCGGGCACCGCTTTCGCCGGCGTGCTGGGCTACCTGTTCGGCAGCCTGGCGATACGGCGCGCGGGCATCTATTTTGCGATGATCACGCTGGCGCTGGCGCAAATGCTGTATTTCGTCTGGCTGCAAATGAAATTCACCGGCGGCGAAGACGGCCTGCAAGGCGTGCCGCGCGGCAAGTTGTTTGGCGTGATCGATCTGGCGGACAATCTAAATCTATACTATGTTGTGTTCGCGATTTTTCTGTTTGGATTCTTTTTGATTTATCGCACCATCCATTCGCCGTTCGGACAAGTGCTGAAATCCATACGCGAGAACGAGCCGCGCGCCATCTCGCTCGGCTACGATGTGGATAAATACAAACTGCTGGCGTTTGTGATTTCCGCCGCGCTCTCCGGCTTGGCCGGCGCCACCAAAACCGTGGTGTTCCAGCTTGCCTCGCTCACCGATGCGCACTGGCATACCTCCGGCGAGGTGGTGTTGATGACCTTGCTCGGCGGACTGGGTACGGTGTTCGGGCCGGTGGTGGGCGCCTTTGTCGTGGTCGGGCTGCAAAACCAGTTGGCCGATAAAGTCGGCTCGTGGGTGCAGGTCATCATGGGCGTGATCTTCGTGGTGTGTGTGCTGGCGTTCCGGCGCGGTATCGTGGGTGAACTGATGGCGGTGTTTGCGCGCCGGCGCGCCCCGTAGCGGCGCGTAATCGGAACATCAGCCGCCCGGCTTGATGCCGGCGACCTTGACTACGTTTTGCCATTTCGCCACGTCGCGCTTGAGCACGTCGCGAAAACGCTCGGGCGAACCACCCGCCGCATCCATGCCGTCGCCGGCGAGGCGCTCTTTCATGTCAGGAAATTGCAGCACGCGATTGATTTCGCTGTTCCAGCGCGTGACGATTTCTTTGGGTAGCGCCTTGGGTCCAAAGATGCCGACCCAGCCCACGGCTTCATAGCCGGGTACGGTTTCGGCTACTGCCGGCACATCGGGAACGGTGGCCGAGCGCTTTGCCGTGGTGACGGCGATGCCGCGCAGTCGCCCGGACTTGATCTGCGGCACCATCGTGGGCATTGCGCCGAAATTGAGTTGTATTTGTCCGCCGAGCACGTCGATCAGCGCGGGGCCCGCGCCCTTATACGGCACGTGTGTCATTTTGCTACCGGCCATCTGGTTGAACAGTTCCGCTGCAAAGTGCGTGCTGGTGCCGGTGCCGCCGGTGCCAAAATTGAGTTTGCCGGGGTTGGCCTTGTCGTAGGCGATCAATTCCTTGACGCTGGTGACCGCGAGCGACGCATGGGCCACGATGGCAAAGCCGGATTCGCCGACCAGCGCAATCGGCGATACGTCGGTTACGGCATCGTAAGGTAATTTGTAGAGCGCGGCGTTGGTGGCATAGCCGGCGGCAACGAGCAGCAGGGTATAGCCGTCAGGCGTTGCGCGCACCATGGTTTCAGTACCTATCGCGCCGCCGCCACCGGCGCGATTGTCGATGACGATGGCTTGCCTGAAGGCCTCGCTGAGTTTCGGCGCCATCACGCGCGCGACGATATCGGTCTGGCCGCCGGGCGGAAACGGCACGATCAGGCGGATGGGTTTGCTGGGGTAATGCTGTTGGGCAACTACGCTGAAGTTGAGCAGCAGTAGTCCGACAAGGACAGTGATTAGCCGATAAGTTCGCATTGCAATATTCCGAGTAGTTGTCGTTGCGCTCAAATAAAAGTACAACCCCGCGGATTATTGTTCCGCCGCGTCAGGAAGCGCAATCCCCGGATTGTTTACGGGCGCGATGGTCTAAAATATCGATTCCGCAACGCCTGTTCCGGATTGTGATTTCCCGCAGTATTCTGCGGCATTAACCGGTAGTCACTTTTTCGCCCCTATTTTCGCTCATATGGATTTCAATCTAACCGAAGATCAACGCGCATTCCGCGATGCCGACGCGGCGTTCGCGCGCAAGGAACTGGCCGAAGGCGCCGTGGCGCGCGGGCAGGTTTCGCAATTTCCGCACGACATCGCGCGCAAGATGTCCGCCGCTGGGCTGCTAGGCATTACGTTGCCCGAGGCTGATGGCGGCGCGGGCGGCACGTTGATGGATGCGGTGCTTGCGATTGAACAAGTGGCGCTGGTGTGTCCGCGCAGCGCGGATGTGATTCAGGAAGGCAATTTCGGCGCGATTCGCGTGCTGGCGCATTTTGCCACGGCGGAGCAGAAAAAACGCTACCTGCAACCGTTGCTCAAGGGCGATGAAGTAATCGCGGTGGCAATGACCGAACCGGATGCCGGTTCGGCGACCACCGATTTGAAAACGACGGCCACGCCCGACGGCGCAGGCTTTCGCATCAACGGGCAGAAAGTATTTCCCAATCCGCACGCCGATCAGTACCTGGTGTATGTGCGTTACGGGCCGGGCGTGGGCGGCATCGGCTCGGTGATGCTGCGCCGTAGCGCGCCGGGGTTTTCTATAGGTACACCCGGAAAATTCATGTCGGGCAACGCATGGGCGCCGATATTTTTCGACAACGTGTATGTGCCGCCGGAAGACGTGCTGCTGCCGGCGGGCGGCTTCAAAAAGCAGATTCAGGGTTTTAACGCCGAGCGCGTGGGCAATGCCTCGCGCTCACTGGCGTATGGGCGTTATTGTTTTAACCTCGCGCGCGAATACGCGCTGACGCGTAAACAGTTCGGTCGCCCGCTGTGCGAATTTCAGGGCCTGCAATGGAAATTCGCCGAGATGAAAATGAAACTGGAGGCGGCGCAGTTATTGTTGTATCGCGCGGCGACCAATGCGGATAAAGGCTTTCCCGATGCCGAAGAAACCGCGATTGCGAAGCTGATGTGCAACCAGACCGGCTTTGATGTCGCCAATGAAGCGATGCAGGTGATGGGCGGCCTCGGCTACACGCAGGAAACGCTGGTCGAATATTGTTTGAAACGTTGCCGCGGCTGGATGATCGCCGGTGGCTCGATTGAAATGCTTAAAAACCGGCTGGCGGAAATTATTTTTGACAGGCGCTTTTCGCAGCGCCCGCCGAAGGTAGGTTGAAAGGCTTTGACGCAGATTTCGCAGATTTACGCGGATTAACCCCCTTACTGTCGTTCCCGCGCAGGCGGGAACCCATAACACCGTTCCACTAGCGACGGCTTATGGATGCCCGCCTGCGCGGGAGTGACGCGGCTGGGTTTTAATCTGCGTAGATCTGCGAAATCCGCGTCAAGAAATATTTTGAACTCAAGGAGCATCCAAAGTGGTCATTGATTACAAGCTGGAAAATAACATCGCGTTTGTCACACTGAATCGCCCGGACAAATTAAACGCGCTAACCGATGAAATGTATAACCGGTTAACGGAATTGTTCACGCAGTTTCAAACCGACGACAACGTGCGTACGGTGATCCTTACCGGGGCGGGGCGCGCGTTTTGCGCGGGCAGTGACGTGACGACGATGGTGAACACCAATCTGGTTGCGGGCCGCGCGCGCATGCAGACGCGGCACGCGATGATTAACGCGATTGTGAATCTGGAAAAGCCGGTGATCGCGGCGGTGCGGGGTGCTGCGGTGGGTATCGGGTTTTCAATCACCATGGCGTGCGATCTGGTGGTTGCCTCGGACACTGCAAAATTCTCCCAAGTCTTCAAGAAGATAGGCTTGATTCCCGACGGCGGCTCGATTTTCTTTTTGACTCAGCGGATCGGTGTCGCGCGCGCCAAAGAGTTGGTTTACACCGCGCGCATGCTGCCGGCGGAAGAGGCGCGCGAGTGGGGCATCATCAATCGCGTGGTGCCCGATGCGGAGCTCGAATCAAACGCGCTGGCCCTGGCGCGGGAGATGGCGGGTTCCGCCACGTTCGCGTTGGCATTGGCGAAAAAAATGTTCCAGGCTATGTACACGCCCAATCTCGAAGCGCATCTGGAGCAGGAGAATCTGTGCCAGGCCATCGCCAAGCTTACCGATGACCATATTGAAGGTGTGACGGCGTTCAAGGAAAAACGCGCGGCGGTTTTTAAAGGGCGCTGATTTCATTGGCGCAACACGCGCAATGCATTTGACTTTGTGAAAAGGAATGACGCATGGACGCTGTAACCAACAATCCGCAACAGGCCGCTGGCGCCAGCAAACGTGTCGCCGAATTTGCATCGGCGCTAACCTATGACAAGTTGCCCGCCAACGCCGTGCATGCGTTCAAGCGCGCACTGCTGGATTATCTGACCTGCGCGATAGCCGGCTCGCGCATGGAACCGACGAAGATTGTGTTTGATTACGTTTCAAGTTGGGATCAGTCGAGCGAGGCG
>CAMDDY010000214.1 GCA_945893125.1 Bordetella parapertussis | reverse complement strand
ACTGGCGTACCCAGCGGAACGTAGCGCGGATCGACGGCAATACTGCGCTGTGGCGTGAGCGGCACGCCGAGCGCGCCGGGCGGCGATGAGGCGCTGCCTTGCAGCTCGCGAAAGAACACAAAGCGCGGATTCTGATTCAGCAGTTCGGTAAGCTTCGCCGGATTGTCGCGCGCCCATGCCTTGATGCCTTGCATCGACGTGCGCTCCAGCGGCAACTCGCCGCGATCAATCAGCACGCGACCGATGGAGCGATACGGGTGGCCATTGTGATCGGCAAAGCCGACGCGCATTGTCGTGCCGTCGTCGAGCGTGATGCGGCCCGAACCCTGGATTTGCAGGAAAAAAAGATCCACCACGTCTTCAACCCAGGCGATTTCCTTGCCGCGTACCGGTGCTGCGCCGCTCTCGATTTGTGACCGGTTGTAATAAGGCACCACGCGCTTGCCGTCGAGACGCGCACGCGGCGCAGTGGATTTGAGTTCGGGCGCGAGGTCGCCGAAATCGAGCACCAGCAGATCATCCGGCACGCCATAAAGCGGAAACCGGCTGCGCGCCGATGGCTTGCGGCTGCCGCGTAACGTGGGCTCGTAGTAGCCGGTGATAAGCCCCTCGCCGGAGCCATCGGGGCTGATCACGCGATACGCGGTGAAGTGATTTTCAAAAAAAAGTTTTGCGGCGTCGCGGCCCTTGACGGCGGGCGCGGCTTCACAGGCCTCCTGCCACGCCGTTTGTTTGGATAACACGCGGCAACTTGCCAGCAGCGCGGGCAAGGTTTCGGCGTGATTATCCTGCTGCCAGCCGGGCAATTCGGACCATGCCGCGGGCGTGAGTGTGCGGGTGTCGTCTTGCGGCTCTGCTTTGAAAACAGGCGGCGGCGTGACGGCGGGCGCGACACGGGGAGGCGCTTTCGCAATTGCCGGTGCCGCTGGCGGCGCAGGTTTCGTGGCCGGGGGCTTGGGCGTCTCGCAAGCGGTGGTGATGGCCATCAACACGATTGCGGCGGCGGTCTTGCAATATTGGATTTTCCGCGCGGGATCGTTCATCATGGGGCGGAAGTATAAAGGCAATGAGGCTATGGAAATTTTATCGTGGTTTTTGGTGGAAGCGCTGGCCGCAACGGCACTGATGGTGCTGGTGGTGTGGTGGACATGGCCGCGCCAGCCGAAGGACGATCAGCGCGACGATCAGCAGAAATAAGCGCGCGCTTTAGTGCAACACGCGCGGCATCGACAGCGTGAATTCCGGGATGACCACATCGAACTGGGCGCCGTCGTCCGCCACCATTTGATAGCTGCCGCGCATGGTGCCCACCGGTGTTGCGATGGCCGAGCCGCTGGTGTATTCAAAACTTTCGCCCGGGCGCAAATGGGGTTGTTCGCCCACCACGCCTTTGCCGCGCACTTCCTGCACTTTGTCGGTGGCGTCGGTAATGACCCAGTGACGGCTGATCAACTGCGCGGCGGCGCTGCCGGTGTTGGTGATGGTGATGGTGTAGGCGAACACATAGCGGTCGTTCGCCGGATCAGACTGATCGGCGATGTAGAGCGTGCGTGTTTTGACGGAAATATCGTGGGGTTTGTTGGGCATGGGCGGCGGTGGGCTCAGTGACGGCATAGTATACGCGACCTGCGCCAGCGGTACGCAGGGCAGCGGCGAAACCGTTACAATATCCGCATGAAATTTCGTAACTTTCGCATCGCCCCCAGTATTTTATCGGCTGACTTCGCACGCCTCGGTGACGAGGTAAAAAGCGTGGTCGCCGCCGGCGCGGACATTATTCACTTTGATGTGATGGACAACCATTACGTGCCGAATCTCACCATCGGCCCGCTGGTGTGCGAGGCGATACGCCCGCATGTGCAAGTGCCGATAGACGTGCATCTGATGGTGAAGCCGGTGGATCGCATCGTGCCGGATTTCGCCAAGGCCGGCGCGAATATTATTTCGTTTCACCCGGAAGCCTCCGAGCATATCGATCGCACCATCGGCTTGATCCACGACTGCGGCTGCAAGGCGGGGCTGGTGTTCAATCCCGGCACGCCGCTGCATTACCTCGATCATGTTTTGGATAAGCTGGACCTCGTGCTCATCATGTCGGTGAATCCGGGTTTTGGCGGACAGACATTTATCCCCGAAGCGCTGGCAAAATTAAAAGCGGTGCGCCAGAAAATCGATGCCTGCGGTCGTGATATCTGGCTGGAAGTCGATGGCGGCGTGAAGGTCGATAACATTGCCGAGATTGCGCGTGCCGGCGTGGACACCTTCGTGGCGGGGTCGGCGATATTCAGCACCAAGGATTACCAAGCCACCATCAAGTCCATGCGCGCCGCCCTGGCTGCGCTGTAATTTTCGGAGTTTTCGCAGTGAAATTCGCGCCGCCCTTGCAAGTCAAAGCCGTGATGATTGATCTCGACGGCACGCTGCTCGACACCATTCCCGATCTGGCCGCCGCCGCCAATGGCATGTTGACGGAACTCAACATGCCGGTGCTGCCGGAATCGACGATTCGCAATTTTGTCGGCAAGGGTATCGCCAACCTGATCGAACGCTCGCTGACCAACAGCATGGACGGCAAACCGGATGCCGAATTGTTCCAGCGCGCGGTGCCGGTGTATGAACGCAACTACCGCGCGGTGAACGGCAAATACACGACCATTTATCCGGGCGTGAAAGAAGGGCTTGATCTGCTGCGCGCGCAGGGCTACCCGCTCGCGTGCGTGACAAATAAATCCGAACGCTTTACCTTGCCGCTGCTCGATTACGTTAATTTGTCGAGCTACTTTGTGAGCGTGGTCGCGGGCGACACGCTGCCGCAGAAAAAACCCGATCCCGAGCCTTTATTGCACGCGTGCAAGAAACTGAACGTCGCGCCGAACGAAATGCTGATGATCGGCGATTCGATCAACGACGCGCAGGCCGCGCGCGCGGCGGGTTGCCCGGTGTTTTGCGTGACCTACGGCTACAACGAAGGCCACGACGTGCGCACACTGGATGTTGATGCTATAGTAGCGTCGCTGGTTGAGGCTACTACGTTGATTACAAAGAAAAATTAGTCATGATGTTGAAAAACGAAAATTCAGGTCAGACAAGGGAACGTTGGCGTCGCTGGCGGCGCTAATCGTTCGTTTCCCTTTTCCGTGCTGTCGCTGTAACACGCACGCCCTGCATAATTTGTTTTTCGTAGAAAGCATCTCATGACTGAAGCCGAATTCAAGCGGCTGGCACAAGCCGGCTACAACCGCATCCCCCTGGTGCTCGAGACCTTTGCCGATCTCGACACGCCGTTGTCGATCTACCTCAAGCTCGCCAATCAGCCGTATACCTATTTGCTCGAATCCGTGGTCGGCGGCGAGCGCTTCGGGCGTTACTCGTTTATCGGCTTAGCTGCGCAAACGCGCATTGAAGTGCGTGGTTATCAATGCACAGAGTTTTCTGGTAAATCAATCACCAGCCAGATTACGGTGGATGATCCGCTGGATTTCGTCGAAAAGTATCTCGCGCAATTTAAAGTCGCCCCGCTTGAAACGACAGCCAAGCTGCCGCGTTTTTGCGGCGGGCTGGTGGGGTACTTCGGTTACGACACCGTGCGCTACGTCGAGAAAAAACTCGCGCATACGCCGCACTGGACAAACAAGCCCGATCAACTCGGCACGCCCGACATCGCGCTGCTGGTGTCGGAAGAAATAGCCATTGTCGATAACCTGTCGGGCAAGCTGTTTCTGGTGGTCTACGCCAGGCCTGACGAGGCGGACGCCTTTGAAAAAGCGCGCGCCCGCCTCGCGGCATTGCTGCAAAAATTGCGCGAGCCGGTGGTGATTCCACCCGCCAGCACCGCGGTATCGGCGCAGGCGGTGTCCGGTTTCGGCCAGGAGGCATATCACATCGCCGTCGAGCGCGCGAAAAAATACATCTTTGAAGGCGACATCATGCAGGTGGTGCCGTCGCAGCGCATGTCCAAACCGCTGCGTGCCACGCCGCTGGCGCTGTACCGCGCGCTGCGCACGCTCAACCCGTCGCCGTACATGTTCTACTTTGACTTTGACGATTTTCACGTGGTCGGCGCGTCACCCGAAATCCTCGCGCGCCTCGAAGGCGATGTCGTAACCGTGCGCCCCATCGCCGGCACCCGCAAGCGCGGCGCAACCCCTGAAGAAGACAAAGCGCTGGCGGAAGAACTCATTGCCGATCCGAAAGAGCGCGCCGAACACATCATGCTGATGGACCTCGGACGCAACGACGCCGGGCGCGTGTCGCAAATCGGCACGGTGCAGGTCACCGAGCAAATGGTGATCGAACGCTACTCACACGTGATGCACATCGTCTCCAACGTCGAAGGCAAAATCAAACCGGGATTGGGCGCCATCGATGTGCTGCGCGCCACCTTTCCCGCAGGCACGGTGTCCGGCGCGCCCAAAGTGCGCGCGATGGAAATCAGCGACGAACTGGAGCCGGTCAAACGCGGCATCTACGCCGGCGCGGTTGGCTATCTGGGTTTTGACGGCAACATGGATGTGGCCATCGCGCTGCGCACCGGCGTGGTAAAAGACGGCGTGCTATACGCTCAAGCGGGTGGCGGCGTGGTCGCCGATTCGGAGCCCGAAGCCGAATGGCAGGAAACGCAGAACAAGGCGCGCGCTTTGTTACGCGCGGCAGAGATTGCCGAGGCGGGGTTGGATAGTAAAATTTAACAATAAAAACATATAGTTACGTGTTATTGGCGTAGTGTCCGCCGGTTGCCGCTTGCGAGTTGCTAGACATTTTGAAATAATGACTAGCAACTTAACTTGCTTTAGCGGCACCGATATTCCACTCGCTCAATGCCTCCGCCACGCTACAGTGAACTGACCCTTTCCGCCCAGACCGCGTATGCCGAACTGGCGGAACGCGCGCGCGCCTTCGAGATGGACAACGCGCTGTCCGGTATCTCCGGCAGCTTTCATACCCTTCAGCGCAAGGGCAAGGCCTACTGGTACTTCTCGTATCGCGAAGCCGGCGCGGAGCGATCCCGCGTGATCTATGTCGGGCCGGATAACGAGCAGGTGCGCGCGCTGGTTGAAAAATTCCGTGGCGAAAGAAATACCAAAGCGCTGACGCCGCAGGCGCTTGCCGCGATAAATCTGGGATGTACCGCGAACGCGCCCAAGCATTTTCGCGTTATCAAACGCCTGGCTGAATACGGCTTGTTCCGTGCCGGCGCGGTGCTCGTCGGCACTCACGCATTTTTGGCGTTTGGCAACATGCTCGGCGTACGCTGGCGTGACGCCGTAACAACGCTCGATGTGGATCTCGCGCACGCCGGAAGCAACGTATCCGTGGCGCTGCCGGCGGATATCGAGGTCAACGTGCATGGCGCACTGCAATCTCTTGAAATGGGTTTGCTGCCGATCACGGAACTCGACGGCTCCATCGGCACGCAATACCGCAACCCGAAAGATGCAGAACTGCGGGTGGATTTCCTTACCAGCCGCACACGCAGCAACAAGCCCGTGATCGTGCCCGCGCTCAACGTGGCATTGGAACCGTTGAAATTCATGCAGTTCTCACTTGAAGGCACCACGCAAGCTTGTGTGTTCGGACGTGCCGGCGCCTGCACGGTGAATCTGCCCGCGCCGGAGCGCTACGCCGTGCATAAACTGCTGGTCTACGGCGAGCGGCCTGTCGCACAGCGTACCAAGGCCGCCAAGGATTTATTGCAGGTGGCCGCGCTTGCGTCGTACTTTTCGCAGTCTGGCCAGGCGGAAGTTTTTAACGCCGCGTGGCGTGATCTGGTGTCACGCGGGCGCGGCTGGCGCAGCCGTGCGCGGCAAGGCTTGGCGGCGCTGGTGAAGGTTGCGCCGGAACTGGAACTGGATGCGTTGTGGCGGGAATGACTACGAGCATTGTCGCGCGCACGCCGCGCGTTCCGACCTACAACGTCGGACTCTTAAACTCCCCGCCCAGCGCCACCTGCGCCCACGGCGCCAGTTGCGCATCGGTGCTGAAGCTGAAGTGGCCCAGCGCCGCGTGCTGGTCGCGATACAGCCGCTGCATCGCGCTGGAATCATAAATACCGTTGGCGCCGAGCATTTCGAATAACGAATCGACGGCTTCGGTCAATAGCTTCATGCCCATCGCGCAGTTGCGTTTGTAGCGCAGCTTGGTTTGCATATCGAGCTTGCCGCCCGCGCGGTAGATGCCGTGCGCTTCGAGGCAATCGTTGCGCAGCCACACGCGCACGGCGTCGATCTTGGCGCCCGCCATGCCCACGCGTAATTGCACCGATTGAAAATCGCGCATTTTTGCGCCGGTGTAACTGGTGCTGCGTTGCTTCACCAGTTCGGTGGTCTGCTCGAGCATGTTGGTGGCGTTACCGACCATGCAGCCCGCGATGCAGTGGCCGCCGAGCGACGGCGTGGGCACTTTGAAGGTGGTGTTGGTGTGGATTTTCAAACCCGGATACTCGTGCGCCGGGTTGGCGACGTGCATGGAGAGCGCACGATGCGCGGGCACGAACACCTTGTCACAGGTGACGGTGCGGCTGCCGGTGCCGCGCATGCCCAGTGTTTGCCAGTCGTCGACCACTTTAAACTGCGACTGCGGCACCTGGCACATCACCCAGTCGATGGGTTTGCCGTCGCCATCGTTACCATCTTTGACCACACACGCGAGTTGTTCCCACGCCGAATGATCGACGCCGGACGAAAAGCCCCATTTGCCGGTGAGTTCAATGCCGCCATCCACGCGGCGTCCCGTGCCTTGCATGAAGGCGATGCCGGAAGCAATCAGCACGTCCGGATTGGCGCCCCAGATTTCGTCCTGCGCCTCTCTCGGCCACAGCGCGAGCCCGCGATGATGCGAGGCGAGATTGGCGACGACCCATCCCGTGGCCGCGTCACCGCGTCCGAGCATTTCCGGAATGTCGAAGTAGGCGACGAAATCCAGTTCCATGCCGCCCCAAACCTTGGGCTGAATGTAACGCCACAAGCCGCTTTCATGCAGCGCATTGACGACTTCGGGCACCAGCCGGGTGGCCTTGTCGTTGGCCGCCGCGTGCTGGCGCAAAAACGGGATCAGCGCGTGGGCGCGTTCGATGGCTTCCGTGTAACCGACGCTGGAAAAATCGCGTTGCGTTGACGGTATGGCCATGACTGGTTTTGTTTCGCGGGCATTCATAAGTGTGGGCATGATAGCGTGCGCGCCGGTTGCACTCAACCGCATTGTCACATGGTGGCGACTGGATTCCTCGGCGTATAATATTGATTATCAACCGAATTCACTGTGCATCATGCTGCTCGTCATCGACAATTACGATTCATTCACCTACAACCTCGTGCAATATTTTGGCGAGCTGGGCGAGGACGTGCAGGTATTTCGCAACGACGACATTACGCTTGAAGGTGTTGCGCGACTGAATCCCGCGCGCATTGTGGTGTCGCCCGGCCCGTGTACACCGAATGAAGCGGGTATTTCGGTGCCCGCGATCAAACACTTTGCCGGCAAGGTGCCGATACTCGGCGTGTGTCTCGGGCACCAGAGCATCGGTCAGGCGTTTGGCGGCAAAATCGTGCATGCCAAGCAACTGATGCACGGCAAAACCTCGGCGATTCATCACAACAGCAGCAGCGTGTTCAGGGGTTTGCCGGCGGATTTCCAGGCGACGCGTTATCACTCGCTGGTGATCGAGCGTGAGAGCCTGCCGGATTGCCTTGAAGTGACGGCGTGGACGGATGACGGCGAGATCATGGGCGTGCGTCACAAGACGCTGCCGATCGAGGGCGTACAGTTTCACCCCGAATCGATCTTGACCGAACACGGCCACGCCATGCTGAAAAATTTTCTGGAGGGCACGCAATGACACCGCAAGAGGCGCTCGCGCGCATCGTCGAACATCGCGAAATTTTCCACGAAGAAATGCTCTCGCTGATGCGCCAAATCATGAGCGGCGAAGTGTCCGCCACGCTGATCGCCGCCATCATCGCGGGCCTGCGCGTGAAAAAAGAGACCATTGGTGAAATTTCTGCTGCTGCCGAGGTGATGCGCGAGTTCGCCACCAAGGTAGCGGTGGCTGATGCGCCCAACCTGATTGATACCTGCGGTACGGGTGGTGATGCGGCGCACACCTTTAATATTTCCACGGCGGCGATGTTTGTCGCGGCGGCGGCGGGCGCGAAAGTCGCCAAGCATGGCGGGCGTTCAGTATCGAGCAAATCCGGCAGCGCCGATGTGCTGGAAGCGCTGGGCGCGAACATCAATTTACCGCCCGATCAAGTGGCGAAGTCGATCAACGACGTAGGCGTGGGTTTCATGTTCGCGCCCAATCACCACAGCGCGATGAAGTATGCCGCGCCGGTGCGCCGCGAACTGGGCGTGAAAACCATATTTAATATCCTGGGACCGCTCACCAATCCGGCGGGCGCGAAACAACAGGTGATGGGCGTGTTTCATCCCGATCTGGTGGGTATACAGGCGCG
>CAMDDY010000213.1 GCA_945893125.1 Bordetella parapertussis | reverse complement strand
CAAAATAGGTCTGGATCGGTTTCCGGACGCGCACTACAAGGTTGGTCCGAAAGTGTCCGACCCCGATGCGATTATCGTGCGCTCGCAAAACCTGCACGAGATGGAGATTCCCGCCAGCGTCAAAGCTATCGGGCGTGCCGGTGCCGGCGTGAACAATATTCCCGTCGAAAAATTGAGCAAGCTCGGCATGCCGGTGTTTAATGCGCCGGGGGCGAACGCCAATGCGGTGAAAGAATTGGTGCTTGCCGCGCTGTTGATTTCCTCGCGCAACATCGCGCCGGCATTGAGCTTTGTCGCGGGCCTCACGGGTGACGACAAGGCATTGCACAAACTGGTGGAAGACGGCAAAAAAGCATTTTCCGGCACCGAGTTGCCGGGCCGCACGCTGGGTATTATTGGTCTCGGCAAGATCGGCAGTCTGGTGGCGGATGCGGCGATCAAGCTCGGCATGAACGTCATCGGCTACGACCCGCACATCACGGTGGATGCCGCCTGGGGCCTTCCGTCGATGGTGAGAAAAGCCAACAGCATCGAAGAGGTGTTGAAGGCCAGCGACTATGTGACGATTCATGTGCCGCTGGTCGATGCCACCAAGAATCTGGTTAACGCAACGCGCCTGGCGCTGATGAAAAAGGGCGCGATACTGCTCAACTTCGCGCGCGACGGCATCGTGGACGACAAGGCCGTGGTCGAAGCGTTGAAGGCTGACAATCTGCGCGGCTATATCTGCGATTTTCCCGCGCAAGTATTGCAAGGCGCGCCACGCGTGATCGCCACGCCGCATCTGGGCGCTTCCACCGAAGAGGCCGAAGACAATTGCGCCATCATGGTCGCCGATCAGGTGCGCGATTTTCTGGAGCACGGCAACATCCGCAATGCGGTGAATTTGCCCGACGTGGTGATGCAGCGCGAATCGCTCTACCGCCTGTGTATCGTCAATGCCAACGTGCCCAACATGGTGGGGCAGATTTCCACCGCCATGGCGGATGCGGGTCTGAACATACACGACATGCTGAATAAATCCCGCGGCGATATGGCGTATACGCTGGTGGATGTGGATAGCCCCGTGCCGGCGGAACTGGTCAACCGGCTATCCGCCATCGAAGGTGTGCGCTCGGTGCGTTACCTGCCCCTGCAAGGTTAGTTCTGGAACAACCGTTATGAGCGATTCGCTACAGGACATCCGCCGCAAAATTGACGCGCTGGATGCCCGGTTGGTCAAGCTCATTGCCGCGCGCGCCAAAATCGCGCAGCAGGTCGGCAGAATCAAGAACGGCGCGCTGGTGTACCGGCCCGAACGCGAAGCGCAGGTGCTGCGCCGTGTGTCCGAGCTCAATTCGGGGCCTATGCCCTCGGCGGCGCTGCGGCGTATTTACACCGAAATCATGTCCGCGTGCCGCGCGCTGGAAGATCAACTCGCGGTGGCGTACCTCGGCCCGCAAGGCACCTACAGTCAGGAGGCGGCCCTGCGTCATTTCGGCGGCAGCATCGACACGCGTTCGTGCGCCACGATTGATGAAGTGTTCAAGCAGGTTGAAAGCGGCGCTACCGGTTACGGCGTGGCGCCGGTGGAAAATTCCACCGAGGGCGCGATAGGACGCACGCTGGATTTGCTGTTGACCACGCCGGCGAAAGTGTGCGGCGAGATTATGCTGCCGGTGCGCCAATGTTTGATGAGCAAGGCCAAAAACCGCGCCGCCATCAAGAAAGTGTATTCGCACACGCAAAGCCTCGCGCAATGCCAGCACTGGCTCATGCGCCATCTGCCGGGTGCGGAGCGTATCGCGGTGGTGAGCAATGCCGAGGCCGCGTTGCTGGCGTCGCGTGATGCGAAGGCGGGCGCTATTGCCAGCAAGACCGCAGCCGAGCTTTATAAACTGAATTTACTGGCGCGCAATATTCAGGACGAGTCGCGCAACACCACGCGTTTTCTGGTGCTGTCGCGCGAAGATGTCGCGCCGTCGGGACACGACAAAACATCGCTGATCCTCTCGACACGCAATGTGCCCGGCGCGATCCACGATTTGCTGTCGCCGTTGGCGAAACACGATGTGAGCATGACGCGCCTTGAATCCCGCCCCGCGAAAACCGGCTTGTGGGAATACGTGTTCTACATCGATATCGACGGCCACGCGCGCGACGCCAAAGTCGCGCTGGCACTGGCCGGGATCGAGCGCAAGGCGTCGTTTGTGAAAAACCTGGGATCTTATCCCGCTGCGCTTACCGCGGCCAAGCGGTAAAACGCCATGTTGATTTGCGATCTTGCGCCATCGTACATTCGTTCGATCGCGCCGTACCAGCCGGGCAAGCCCATCGCTGAATTGGCGCGGGAATTGGGTCTCGACGAGTCGGGCATCATCAAACTCGCCTCGAATGAAAATCCACTGGGTGTCAGTCCCAAGGCGCAGGCGGCGATACGCAAGGTGCTCGACGGACTGGCGCTGTATCCCGATGGCAACGGCTTTGAATTAAAGCAGGCGTTGTCGCGGCATCTCGGCGTGGATATGAATCAGCTGGTGCTGGGCAACGGTTCCAATGATGTGCTGGAACTGGCGGCGCGCGCGTTTTTAGCGCCCGAAAATTCCGCCGTGTATGCGCAGCATGCGTTCGCGGTGTATCCGCTGGTGGTGCAGGCGATGGGCTGCAGCGGCATCGAGGTGCCGGCAAAAAACTACGGCCATGATCTTGACGCGATGGCGCGCGCCGTGCACGCGGATACGCGCATCGTGTTCGTGGCGAACCCGAACAATCCTACCGGTACGCTGGCGCCGGCTGCGGAAATGGAGCGCTTTATCGCGGCACTCCCCGCGCACGTGCTGGTGGTGCTGGACGAGGCCTACAACGAATACCTGCGCCCCGAGTTGCGCGCGGATAGTTTGTCGTGGTTGCGGAAATATCCTAACCTATTGATTACAAGAACTTTTTCTAAAGTATATGGGTTGGCGGGATTACGCGTCGGTTACGCTGTGGGCAGTGTGGGAGTGGCAGACATGCTCAACCGCGTGCGCCAGCCGTTTAACGTCAACAGTATTTCGCTGGCGGCTGCGGCGGCGGCGCTGGATGATCACGAATTCGTGCGCAAGAGTTATGAATTGAATCTTGCGGGTATGGAACAATTGACGGCGGGTTTGAAACAGATTGGGCTTGAATTCATTCCGTCGTACGGCAATTTTGTTACCGTCAAAGTGGGCGACGCGAAGGCGGTCAACACCGCGTTATTGAAATCCGGCGTGATCGTGCGGCCGATTGCGGGTTATGGCTTGCCGGAGTGGCTGCGCGTGACGGTTGGGCTGGAGTCGGAAAACGCACGTTTTCTGTCGAGCTTGAAGAGCGCAATCGGCGCATGAAACCCATCAACAGGCTGGTGATTATCGGCGTCGGGTTGATCGGCGGCTCGTTTGCGCTGGCGCTGAAAAAAGCCAAAGCCGTGAAGCACGTCGTGGGCGTGGGCCGCACACGCAAAAACCTGAATACCGCGCTGAAACTCGGCGTGATCGATGAAATTTCACTGGATGCCGCGCAAGCCGTGCGTGACGCGGACCTGGTGTTGATCGGCACGCCGGTGGGACAGATGGCGGGGGTGATGAAGGCCATCGCACCGCATCTGGGCGCAAAAACCATCGTCACCGACGGCGGCAGCACCAAGCAGGATGTGATTGCCTGCGCGCGCAAACACCTGGGCGCGCACTTCAAACGGTTCGTGCCGGCGCATCCCATGGCGGGCACGGAAAACAGCGGCGCCGCGGCGGCGTTCGCGCAACTGTATCAAGGACGCAAGGTGATTCTTGTGCCGCAACGCGAAACTTCCCCGCGTGCGCTACGCGCGGTGCGCACGGCGTGGATGGCCTGTGGCGCGAAAGTGGTGCGTTTGCAGGCGCGCGAGCACGATGAAATTCTCGCGGCGGTGAGTCACTTGCCGCACGTGGCGGCGTTTGCGCTGATGGGCACGCTGGCTCAACGCAAGGATGCGAAGCGCGTGTTAGGGTTTTCAGCCGGCGGTTTGCGTGACACGGTGCGTATATCCGGCAGCTCGCCCGAAATGTGGCGCGATATTTTTCTCGCCAACCGCACGGCGCTGCTCGCCGACATTGATAAATATATTAATCAAATAAAGGTTTTACGTTCATCGATCAAGGCAGGCAATGGCGCTGCCTTGCAGGCGGCATTCGAGCGGGCGCGACATGCGCGCGAGCAGTGGCTGGTGAAGTCCAAACGCGATTGAGAGTGAGCGATACCCGCATGGAATTCCTCGATCTTGCACCGATAAAAGCCGTGCGCGGCGCCGTAACGCTGCCCGGTTCCAAAAGTATTTCCAATCGCACCTTGCTGCTGACAGGATTGGCCGCGGGCGAAACGCTGATTCGCGATGTGCTCGATTCCGATGACACGCGGCACATGATCACCGCCCTGCGCGCGCTGGGTGTGAGCGTGAGCGAGGCAGGCCCGGGTGCGCTGCGCGTGCGAGGGGCGGGCGGGGCCTTCCCGGTGAAACAGGCGGACATATTTCTGGGCAATTCCGGCACGGCGGTACGCATGCTGACGGCGGTGCTTGCGCTGTGCGGCGGGGAATACAAAATTTCCGGCGTGCCGCGCATGCACGAGCGGCCCATCGGTGACTTGGTGGATGCGTTGCGCGCGCTGGGGGCGCGCATCGATTACCTCGGCAACGAAGGTTATCCGCCGCTGGCGATACATCCGTTGGCGCCGTCGTCAAGTCATGAAGTCAGTATCCGCGGCAATGTATCGAGTCAATTCCTCACCGGGTTGCTGGTGGCGCTGCCGTTGCTAAAGCAGCCCACCACGGTGAATGTGGTGGGCGAATTGATTTCCAAGCCGTATATCGATATCACGCTGAACAGTCTGCGACGCTTTGGCGTGAATGTGGGTGGATCGGGTTACCTCAAGTTTGAAGTGCCAGGTGACGCACATTATGCGAGTCCGGGTGAAATTCATGTCGAAGGCGATGCGTCGTCGGCGTCGTATTTTCTCGCTGCGGGCGCGATCAGCGGGTTAACCGGCGGCGGCCCGGTGCGGGTGTGCGGCGTGGGAAAACACAGCGTGCAAGGTGATGTGCGGTTTTGCGACATGATTGAGCGCATGGGTGCCGTGATTACCTACGGCGAAAACTGGATCGAAGCAACCGCCGGCGGCGAGGCCATCGCACGCGGGAAATTCAAGGCGCTTGATGGTGATGGCGCCGGTTGCGGCCACATACCCGATGCGGCGATGACGCTGGCCATAATGGCGCTGTTCGCGGATGGCGAAACCACGCTGGCCGACATCGGCAGTTGGCGCGTCAAAGAAACCGACCGCATCACCGCCATGGCCACCGAACTGCGCAAACTGGGCGCGACGGTGGTTGAAGAAGCAAGCCGAATCAGGGTAATCCCGCCTGCTTCACGCCTCACGTCTCATGCCGCAATCGACACCTACGACGACCATCGCATGGCGATGTGTTTTTCTCTGGCGGCGTTGGGCGGCGTAGCGGTGCGGATCAACGATCCAAACTGTGTTGCGAAGACATTTCCCGCGTATTTTGACGTGCTGGCATCCGTCAGTACACATTAAAAATAATTAATAAGTTGTTGTTTTTATTAAAATAATTATTTTGACTGATCACCATAAATCAATTCCAGTGGTTGCCATTGACGGCCCGTCCGCATCCGGCAAAGGCACGGTGGCGCAGGCTGTCGCAAACACACTGGGCTTTAATTACCTTGATAGCGGCGCGCTTTACAGGATCGTCGGCTTGGCAGTGGTGCGCGCGGGCGGGAATCTCGATATCGAATCAGAAGTTATTTCTATCTTATTGAATATTAATATAAAATTTGAAAAGTCATGGGTGCTGCTCAATGGCGCTGAGGTGGCCGATGCGATTCGCGAAGAGTCCATCAGCGCCGCTGCCTCCAAGGTTGGCGCTCATGCGCGCGTGCGACTAGCGCTGTTGGATCGCCAGCGGGGCTTTCGGCAGGCGCCAGGCTTGGTGGCCGACGGGCGCGATATGGGATCGGTGGTTTTTCCCGACTCCGGGCTCAAAATTTACCTCACGGCGAGCGCGGAGGCGCGGGCCGAAAGACGCTATAAGCAGTTGATAGACAATGGTTTCGATGCTAATATTACCGCCCTTTTACAGGAAATTATGCTGCGCGATCAGCGAGATAGCGAACGCGCGGCGGCGCCGCTGCAAAAGTGTCCGGATGCTGTCGAAGTGGACACCACCAAGCTGTCGATAGAACAGGCGATAGCGCGGGTGTTGGCTGAATATGAGCGACTTCCGGGCGGTGCCGGACATTAGCAGGTAGAAGTAGTAGAAGTAGTAGAAGTAGTAGAGGCAGTAAAGGTAGTAGAAGCAGATCAGAAGCAAACGAGGTAAATACAAGCGCCACGAATTCCCAAGGTTTGTGGTTTTATAAATCAACCCCGTCAAGGTGTTGCAGTGGTATTAGACGGGCCTTCCCTAGTGATGTTAAATAATGAAAATTGAAACTCAAGCCGCCGCTGGCGGTGCAGAAAGCTTTGCCGCGCTGTTTGAAGAAAGTCTGTCGCGCAAGGAAATGCGTATCGGCGAGGTGATTACCGCCGAAGTGGTTCGGATCGACGATAACTTTGTGGTCGTCAACGCAGGTCTCAAATCCGAAAGTTATATCCCCAAAGAAGAATTCATATCCGATGGTGGTGTATTTGACACCAAGATCGGTGATTTCATCAGCGTCGCCATTGAGTCGCTCGAAAACGGTTTTGGTGAAACGCGGTTGTCGCGTGATAAAGCCAAGCGTCTCGCTTCGTGGCTGGACCTGGAAGACGCGCTGGAAAAAGGCCGCATCGTGCAGGGCATGGTGAACGGCAAGGTCAAAGGCGGCCTCACGGTGATGGTGAACGGCATCCGCGCGTTCCTGCCGGGTTCGCTGGTGGACATACGTCCGGTGAAAGACACCACGCCGTACGAAAACAAGGCGATGGATTTCAAAGTCATCAAGTTGGATCGCAAGCGCAACAACGTGGTGGTGTCGCGCCGCGCGGTGCTTGAAGTCACGCAAGGCGAAGAGCGTCAAAAGCTGCTGGAAAATCTGCAAGAAGGTTCGGTCGTCAAAGGCATCGTCAAGAACATCACCGACTACGGTGCGTTCGTGGACCTCGGCGGTATCGACGGCTTGCTGCACATTACCGATCTGGCCTGGCGCCGCGTCAAGCACCCGAGTGAGATTCTCACCGTGGGTGATGAAGTGCAGGCCAAGGTTCTGAAATTCGATCAAGAGAAAAACCGCGTCTCGCTCGGCATGAAGCAGCTTGGCGAAGATCCGTGGGTGGGCCTTGGCCGGCGTTACCCGACGGGCACGCGTTTGTTCGGCAAGGTATCGAACCTCACCGACTACGGCGCGTTTGTCGAAATCGAAACCGGTATCGAAGGCCTGGTGCATGTGTCCGAAATGGATTGGACCAACAAGAACGTGCATCCGTCTAAAGTGGTGCAACTCGGTGACGAAGTCGAAGTCATGGTGCTCGAGATCGACGAAGAGCGCCGCCGCATTTCGCTGGGCATGAAGCAGTGCATGGCGAATCCGTGGGAAGAGTTCTCGATGAACCACAAGAAAGGCGAGAAGGTCCGCGGCCAGATCAAGTCGATCACCGACTTCGGTATTTTCGTCGGCCTCACCGGCGCCATTGACGGTCTGGTGCATCTCTCGGACCTGTCGTGGTCGCTCCCCGGCGAAGAAGCCGTGCGCAACTACAAGAAGGGCGATGAGGTCGAGGCGGTGGTGCTGGCTATTGATGTCGAGAGAGAGCGTATTTCTCTCGGTGTCAAGCAGATGGATGGCGATCCGTTCACGAATTTCGTGTCTTCCAACGACAAGAATTCCATTGTCCAGGGTACGGTAAAATCCATAGACGCCAAGGGTGCGGTTATCCAGTTGATGGGGGATATCGAGGGTTACCTGCGGGCCTCGGAAGTGGCGCGGGACCGGGTGGAAGACATCCGCACGCATTTGAAGGAAGGCGATTCGGTGACGGCGATGATTATCAATATCGATCGCAAGAACCGTTCGATCAACCTGTCGATCAAGGCGAAAGACCTTGCGGAGGAGTCCGAGGCGATGCAGAAAGTCTCCACGGACAGCAAGTCGGCAAGTACCGGGACCACGAATCTTGGCGCATTGCTGAAAGCAAAGATGGATACGGCGAATACTCAATAATAAGGGAGCACCATGACCAAGTCGGAGTTGATCGCAAAGCTTGCGGCGCGTTTCCCCCAATTGGTGGCGAAGGACGCAGAACTGGCAGTGAAGATGATTTTGGATGCGATGGGCAAGAGTCTTGCCCAGGGACAGCGTATCGAGATTCGTGGCTTCGGCAGCTTTGGGCTCAATTACCGACCGCCGCGTACCGGCCGCAATCCCAAATCGGGTGACCGGGTTCAGGTGCCGGCAAAATATGTTCCTCATTTCAAGGCAGGC
>CAMDDY010000212.1 GCA_945893125.1 Bordetella parapertussis | reverse complement strand
GCCCATACGGCCCCCCACACGTATTCGTTGATGACTTCCTGAAATGGCGCGGTAAATTTATCCACGCTTTTGTAGGTTTGTTCGACCTGCGCCGCGCCCAGCACTTCTTTGCGGCGAGCGAGGCCGCGTTCGTGTAGTTCGGTGGTCATGGGTTGCTCCCTGGATTATAGAAACGGAAAGTATCAGTGTAGCAGTAGAATGAAAGTCCATTTTGATAGAGACAAGAGGTTCACATGGCCGCATTCGACAGTTACGCCCACACCTATCGCTTCATGAAGCTTACCCGCGAGGAAGGCGTGTTGCAGGTGGCGCTGCACACCGACGGCGGCCCGCTGCGCTGGAACCTTGATGCACAGGTTGAGTTTGCGCAGGCGTTCGCTGACATCGGCGCCGACCGCGACAACCGCATCGTGATTCTCACCGGCACGGGTGACGAATTCAGCGGCCCGCGGCTTGACCCTGAGGCGCCATTTTTTCATGGCGCGCAATTGACACCCGGCGGTATTCATCACGTCTTCGTCAACGCGCGGCGCATGGTGAACGCGCATCTGAATATCGAAGTGCCGATGATCGCGGTGGTCAACGGCCCGGCCAAGCGCCACGCCGATCTCGCGCTGATGTGCGACATCGTTCTGGCGGCGGACGACGCCACGTTCGAGGACACCGCGCATTTTCAAAATGGCGGCATCGTGCCGGGCGACGGCATCAACGTGGTTTACACCATGCTGATGGGACTAAATCGCGCGCGTTATCTGATGCTCACGGGGCAGGTGTTGAATGCGAAAGAAGCGAAGGACATGGGCCTCGTGGCGGAGCTGATGCCGCGCGAACAACTGCTGCCGCGCGCGTGGGAACTCGCACGCCAGCTCGCCAAAAAATCCGACATGTTGCTGCGTTACACACGCGCGGTGTTAACGCACCCGCTGCGAAAACTACTCGATGAGAGCATGCCGTTTTCGCTGGCGATGGAGGCGATGTCTACGCTGGATAAGGGCGGGCAGCGAGATCATAATGGTAAATAATTCAATAAAAACAAATAGTTAAGTCTATCCCTCAATGGTCAGCCAACAACGCCCTTTGCCGCATGCAGATACTGCAAGGTGTACACATCACGCGTGATCACTGGCGCGCATCCGTTGGCGATTAGTTGTGCATCGGTCAGTAACGCGTCGCCCGCGTTGGCGACCGCCGCCGGGGTCATGCCCTCGATCATCACAATCCAGTTGGGTAAGGTCACCGGACGGCCCTGGCGCTCCACCGGCTTCATCGCGCTTGCGTCCTGATCGGCGACGATCCAGTGTGCGCCGCAGATATCCGCGCGCCGCGCGAGCGCCGGCAACGTCTCGCGGGTGAGATACGCTTCGAGCGCGTCTGCACCATCCGCGCGCGGATCGAAGCGCAGCGTGAGCGCGCAGCCACCCACGCCCGGCCCGTGCGTGGCGCGCACGCGCGAGAGGCCGCGCACGCTGTCGCGCACCACCGGCGTGGTGGCGCGGGTGAGCGGGCTCGGGTCGTTGGCCTTCGCTAGATAGGCCGCGCTGGTGAGCACATCGAGGGTTTCCACTTCATACATCGTCAGGAACTGCCGGTTCGCTTTATCCGGATATACCGCAATATAGCGCCGGCCACGCAGAAAACCGGGTATCGCCAGACGCCCCGGCGTGTGTTCATGAGATTGCCACGCGTCGTAACGCTCGCGATCTTCGGGTGCCGCGTTGGTCCAGTTAATCATCACGCCTTTGCCGAGCAGCACGTTACTCTCCTGTTGAAAAATCAAAAAACATTATACCGTTGTGAATGATCGCTTCGATAAGCTCCAAAGAGAGTAGGTTGGCGCTGAGCCTGCGAAGCCCAACATCGAAAGCATCCGATCCCGCCACGATATCGCTACGTGACATGCCGTGGTGTTGGGCTTCGCAGGCTCAGCGCCAACCTACGAATTTTGGGTACTCCATGTGGACAAAGGATTGTGGCCTAGCGCTTGCCGATTTAGCATGGTGAACCTTCTCAACTTGGCTGTCTGTTCACAAGGCGTTACTCATGTCCACCGAAGTTAAATCCAATGTGCGTTCCGGCCCCGACCGCGAGCTCACCGATATCGCCGACTACGTGCTCGGCTATCGCGCCAGAGGTACGACGGGCCGCAAGGTGCTCGACATCGCGCGATTGCGCATGACCGATACGCTCGCCTGCGCGCTGGATGCGCTGGATTATCCCGATTGCACCAAGTTGCTTGGCCCGGTCATCAAAGGTAGCACCGTGCCGCTGGGCGCGCGCGTGCCGGGCACGGCCCTTGTGCTCGATCCGGTGAAAGCGGCGTTTGATATTGGCAGCCTGATACGCTGGCTGGATTTTAACGACACGTTTACGGCGGCGCAGGGCAGTCATCCGTCGGACAATCTTGGCGGCATACTTGCCGCGGCTGACGCGTTAAGCCGCGAGCGTGCCGCTAAGCGACGTGCGCCGCTGCTGATGCGCGATGTGCTGGAAGCCTTCATCAAAGCCTACGAAATTCAGGGTTGCATCGCCATCGAAAATGATTTCAACGCGATGGGCGTGGATCACACCCTGCTGTCGCGCGTGGCGACGGCGGCGGTGGTCACACAGATGATGGGCGGCACGCGCAATGAAATCATCAACGCCGTATCGAATGCGTGGATCGATGCCAGCCTGCGTGTGTATCGGCAGGCGCCGAATGCCGGCTGGCGCAAAAGCTGGGCGGCGGGCAACGCAGCGTCCGAAGGTGTGCGGCTTGCGCGCATGGCAATGGCGGGCGAGATGGGCTACCCCACCGTGCTCAGCGCGAAGAAGTGGGGCTTTTACGATTGCCATAACGGCGGCAAGCCGTTCACGTTTCAGCGCGCGTATGGCGATTACGTAATTCAAAATTCCATGTTCAAGTTTGTCGCGGCGGGCATGCATGGGCAGTCGGCGGTGGAGTGTGCGTTCCGGTTGCATGAACACGTGAAAGACAAATTGTCGGCCATTGAACGCGTTGAGATTTTCAGCCAGCGCGCGCTGATGGGTATCATGGACAAAACCGGGCCGCTGCATAATCCGGCTGATCGTGACCACAGCGTGCAATATGTAGTTGCGGTGGGTTTGATCCACGGCAAACTCGACGCGTCTGATTTCGAGGATGCCTTCGCCGCCGATCCGCGCATCGACGCCCTGCGCGCGAAAATGATCGTGGTTGAAGATAAACGGTTTACGCGCGAATTTTATGACCCGAAAAAACGTTCCAGCGCCAACGCGATACAGGTCACGTTTAAAGATGGCACGCGCACGCCGAAGGTGGTGGTGGAGTTTCCGTTCGGCCACCCGCGCCGATTGAAGAATGCGGGTGTGGTGCTGCGGAGCAAGTTTGAGCGCAGTTTGGCGCGACGGTATTCGGCAAAGCGGGTGAAGCAGATACTGGCGTTGTGTGATGATGGTGCGCGGCTGGAAAATACGCCGGTGCATGTGTTTATGGGGATGTTGGCGTTATGAAGAGAGGATATGCCCATGCTACATAACTTCAAAGTTCGAAAATCTTTCTCTTCCGTCGTTCCCGCGCAGGCGGGAACCCATAACACCGTTCCACTTGAGATTCACGCCCCCATCCTACCTTCCCCCAGGGGAAGGGGGTACCCGCCTACACGGGAACGACAGGGTAGGGGTGTCTTCCGTGCGGGCTTTGCAATAGGGCTGGCTGCTGCGTTGGGTATCACAACCACTACCTACTCCGCCGACTGGCGCCCCGAGCGCCCCATCGAACTCATCGTCGGCACCGCCCCCGGCGGCGGCAGCGATTCCACCGCGCGTCTGATCCAGCGCCTGTTGCAAGACAAAAAGCTCATCGAGCGCCCGGCAACCGTGTTGAACAAAGTCGGTGGCGGTGGCGCGGTGGCGGCGGCTTATATGGTGCAAAATGCCGGCAGCGGCCATCACCTGCTGGTGGTGTCGCCCACGTTATTGACCAATTACATTCTCGGCAAAACAACCGTCAACCATACTCACCTCACGCCGCTGGCGCAGATCGGCACCGAATACGTCACCTTCGCCGTGCCGGCGGACTCACCGTTCAAAACCGGCAAAGACCTTGCCGCGCGCCTCAAGCAGGATGTCGCGGGCGTGAGCTTCGCGCTCGCCAACGCGCTGGGCAATCACAACCACAGCGCCATCGCGCAACTCGCC
The DNA here is from genome assembly GCA_945893125.1 of Bordetella parapertussis. Classification (GTDB taxonomy): domain Bacteria; phylum Pseudomonadota; class Gammaproteobacteria; order Burkholderiales; family SG8-41; genus UBA5216. Next base: position 4,375 of record CAMDDY010000212.1, on the reverse strand, counting down.
GGCGCCGTGGGCCACACGGGCGCCGATGTGAAGAAGCTGCGCGTGGCGGTGTTCAACTCATCGAGCGAAGTGGCGAGTACCGTGATGGGTGGCCACGTCGACGTGATGGTGTCGCCGGCGGCAGCGGTGATCCCGCATGTGCAAAGCGGCAAACTGCGTTTTCTGGCGGTGGCGGCGGCGGAACGTCAGCCGGGCGCGCTCGCGGCAGCGCCGACGTGGATGGAGCAGGGTATCAAGGTCGTGTCATCCAACTGGCGCAGCGTGGTCGGGCCGCAGGGCATGAGCGCGGCGCAAGTGCACTATTGGGACAATGTGTTCGCGAAACTCACGCAGCAGGACGATTGGAAAAAAGATGTGGCGGCCAGTCATTTCGCCAACACCTATCTCAATGGCGCGGATACGCGCAAGCTGATGGAAGTGCAGTTTGTCGAGTTGAGTGCGGCGCTGCGGGGGTTGGGGTTGGCGAAGTAGATACTAAAAATACTGTTTAAAAACAAATGCTTATATTACATTCGCCGTGGGACTGAGAGTCGGTCATCCACGGTTCACGCAGGAGTAGTGCATGTCCAAAATCAATATCCTAAACCCCACCATTCCCGACAACACCCCACGCATTCCCCTCGCGCCGCAGCTCGCCGCGCTGCGCAACGCGCGCGTGGCGTTTGTCGATAACAGCAAGGTCAACGCCGATATTTTTTTGGGCCGCGTCAAAACATTGCTCGGCGAAAAATACGGTGCGGTGGCCGGCAACACGGTGCGCAAACTCGCGCCGAAGGATGATCTCACCGCCGATGATCTGAAACTGCTCGGCGGCTACGACGCAGTGATACAGGGCTTTGGCGACTGAGGGACTTCCTGTTCCGTCAGCGTGTCTGACGGGGTCAAGCTGGAACAGATGGGTGTGCCGACGGTCACCGTGTGCAGCACGGCGTTTGCCGGTGCGGCGCGGAAGCAAGCGGCGGGGCGCGGCATGGACGATCTGCCAGTGGTGGAGATTCCGCATCCGATGCATTCGGCGCCGCACGCGGCGGTGACGGAGCGCGCGGAGAAGGCCATCGCCAATCTGGCGGCGGCACTGACGGCACGCGCGGGTTCATTCGCGAGTGCAGCGATGACGCGACTGCCCGACGTGATGACGCTCAATGCCGACCCGGTGGCCATAGAGGAACATTTTTTCGCGCAAGGCTGGACGGATGGCCTGCCCATCACGCCGCCCACGCGCGCGGCGGTGGAGGCGATGCTGGCGCACGCCGCGCGCGACCGCAACGAAACGCTGGGGCCAATTCCGCCGCGCATGCGCGTCGTCACGCTGGAAAAAATCGCCGTCAACGCGGTGATGGCCGGTTGCAAGGCGGGATATTTTCCCGTGGTGCTCGCCGCCGTGGAGGCCGTGCTCGACGAAAACTGCCGTCTGTATGGCATCCAGACTGCGACCAATAACACCACGCCGCTCATTATCATCAACGGCCCGGCGATTCAACGCCTCGGCTTTAACGCGGCGGGCAATGTGTTCGGCGCGGGCAATCGCGCCAACGCCAGCGTGGGCCGCGCGCTGCAATTGATACTGCGCAATCTCGGCGGCGATCTGCCGGGTGAAACCGACATGGCCACGCACGGCCAAAGCGGCAAGTACACGTTTTGTATTGCTGAGAACGAAGCCGATAGTCCGTGGACAGCGTTTCATGTTGAGCGTGGCTTCGCAGCAACCGACAGCACGGTAACGGTGATCGGCGCGTCGCCGGCGCACAACCTGTTTACCTACGGCTGCGAGACGGGCGCGGAAATACTCGATCATTTCATCGGTGGGCTGACCGCGTTGGGCCACAACAACGTGATTTTCCCCACCGGGCCACTGCTGGTAATCGGCCCGGAACATGCGGGCGTGCTCGCGCGCGACGGTTTCGATAAGCCCGCCATTCGCAAAGCGATTTTTGAACGGGCGCGCATACCGCTGTCGCGATTTGCCGCGCGCACCGTGCGCGGCCTGCATCACCGCCGCTCGCGCTGGTTTGAGTTGTTCCCGAATGCGGATCACATCGGTGTGGCGGATGATGCGTCGCACGTGAGCATCGTGGTGGCGGGCGGCGCGGGCATCCATTCGCAGTTTGTGCCGACGTCGTTTAGTTATCATCCGGTGACGCGGGTGATCCGGTTCAAGTAATTCGGATTGGTACTGGCCCGTGGCCGTAACCCATCACAACGTCAGTTTACGAACCAGTGTTTGTGATGGGTTTCACCCATCCTACGGATAGCACCGGGTTAAATTATCAACAAGGTTTCAAACCATGACGACAACTATCACCGCAACCCTCGCCAACTGGCTCTGCACCCAACGCTGGCAGGACTTGCCGCCCAACGTGCAGCAAAAATCCGTAGACGTGGTATTCGATTCCGTCGGCGCGATGATCGCGTGTTCGCAATTGCCCGAAGTAAAAGCCATCGTGAAATTTTTGCACCGCATGGGCGGCACGCCGGAATGCACCATGATCGGCCACGCGGGCCTCACCAGCGTGGTGAACGCGGCGATGGCCAATGGCGGCATGTCGCATGGTAATGAATCCGATCCGGTGCATTTGAAATCCGTCGGCGGGCATGTGGCCTCTGGTCCCGTGCCCACGGCGTTGACGGTCGGGCAGTGGCTCGGATCGAGCGGCATGGAGGTTCTGCGCGCGGTGGCGCTGGGCTACGAGGCGGGCGGGCGCATGATGACGATTTTTTATCGCGAACGCGATTACGTCGCGCGGCGGTTTTATCCGACTGCCGTGGTGGGCGCCATGAGTTCCGCCGTGGCAGCGGGGGTGTTGCTTAAACTGGCGCCGCAGCAAATGCAGGTGGCGCTGTGCCTCGCGGCGTATCAGGCGGCCGGCCCCGACAACATGACCAAAGACCCGGCGCACATGGGCAAAACGTTTCAGGTCGGCGCCGCCAATCGCAATGGCGTCACCGCCGCGCTGCTGGCGCAGGAAGGTTGCCATGCGCCGCTGGATATACTCGACGGCTCGCACAGTTTTTTTGATGCGTACTTAAACGCGCCGGAGGCGGGGGCTGACCTGCTGAAAGATTTGGGCGGCTACTACTCGATCACCGATGTGATGCACAAGCGGTATCCGGTGGGCAGCCCCAATCAAACCTATCTGCAGGGCGTGTTCAGCCTGATGGAAAAGCACGCACTGCGCGGCGACGACATCGCGGAAATCGAAGTGCAGATTCCGCAGCGCGGCTTGAAGCGTATCCCCACTACGCGCCACGCTTCCATTTCCGCGCTGACGGTGTGCGCCATCGCGGTCGCGCATGGCAAGCTGGATTTTTATCAACTGCATGATCCCAAGGGCGCAATGGACGCCGCCGCGCTGGCGATGCAGGCGCGCGTGCGTTTTGTCGGACGCGACGACTGGACGGATTTGGAAGCCGGCCGCCGCGCCATCGTGACGATCAAAACCAAGGCGGGTATTGTGGTCACCGAAAATGTTCAGCACACGACTATGACGCAGGATGAATTAGTGAATAAATTTAATCACTTGGTCGGCTATCGTTTTGGTGCTGAAAAAAGTGCGCGGCTCGCAGACATGCTCAAAAATCTGGCGGCAGCGGGCAGCGCGCGGCCATTGATGACAGAACTGGCGGCAGCGTAGTGCTATGAATAAACCACGGCGGTGGCTCTGGTGTGCGCGCCGCTGGCGGCAAAACAGCAGCCGCACAACAGCTACGCCACGTGGTTCAGCCTGCCGTATGCCGTGGCGAGTTGTTTAATTCGCGGCCGCATTGGCCTGGAAGAAACCGAGGAATCGGCGTTTACGGATCCAGCGTTGCTGAAACTCGCACGGAAAGTCAGCTAAGAAATTGATCCCAACTCGGGCTTCCCGAAATATCGTTCCGGTGAAGTGATCGTGCGCATGTGCGATGGGCGCGAGTTTTCGCGGCGCAAGAATATTTTGCCGGATGATGGTGAGTCGGGGGCGGAAGTGCTGCGCAAGTTCAGGGACAACACGCGGGAAGTGCTGACACCCGAGCGCGCGGCGTCGCTTGCCGACAAGGTGCTTAACATGGTGTCGGCGGGTAGCGTGCGCGCATTTGCGCGCCTTGACTGGCGCTGGTGACGCTAAAGGCGCTTGAACCGCTTCAAGCCTGCGTAGGATCGTTGCGTAATTGGGCCATTTCCACGCGGCATGCCGCCGCCGAAAAAGCGTCACCTGCACTGAAAATCCGCACGCTTTTGGCCACGCACCTGTTCGGCGGATTCAAGTCTGAAGTGCAACCGCGTTATGATGCGAGTGTAGCTTCTTCCAGAAGACTTCGTGGGGTGTTTTGAAGCCGAGGCATTTTCTGGGGCGATGGTTGAGGTAGTGCATGGCGGCAGAGATGTCTTTTTTGGTGA
>CAMDDY010000211.1 GCA_945893125.1 Bordetella parapertussis | reverse complement strand
GCGTCGTAATGGACGGTGCTGGTGTCGGGCTGGGCCATCGTGCGTTATCCTTTTCGTGATCTGCGTGGTTTTCATGCGGGCGGCAAGCAATAAATTGTATCATTCTCAACATCACGCGAAAGCAAGGATCGACAACGCCTTATGACAACAGCAGTGCGCCAAATTGAAACGGATGTGCTCGTCGTCGGTGGTGGCGGCAGCGGACTGGCAGCGGCAATAGAGGCGCGCAGCCTTGGCCGCCGCGTGGTGTTGCTGGAGAAGAATCCACAACTTGGCGGCAGCACGGCGAAATCGATAGGCTCGATCACAGCCAGCAACACGCCGCATCAATTGAAAAAGGGCATACACGACAGCCCGGACGATCACTTCGAGGACATGCAGCGCTTTATCGATGCGTCAAAGCGCGTGCGCGAAAGCCGCTATCCAATCAAGGACAACACCGCGCTGCGGCGACTTTTCGTGGATAACGTGTCGGACACGTTTCGCTGGCTGATGGCGCTGGGCGTTGAGTTCCACGGCCCGTTGCCCGAAGCGCCGCATCGCAAACCCCGCATGCACAATGTGCTGCCGAATTCGGGCGCGTATATTTACCACCTGGGCAAAGCCGCGCGGCGCAGCGGGGTCGATATCGTGACCTCCGCCCGTGTGCAGCGCTTGCTGGTGGAGGACGGCAAGGTGGCGGGTGTCGTGTGCGAGCTTGCGGACGGGCTCGTCGAATATCGCGCGCGCGGCGGCGTGGTGTTGACCACGGGTGACTTCAGCGGCGACGCCGCGCTGCGCACGCAGCATTTGTCCGAAGGTTTTGAGGATGTGCAGCCGGTGAATCCCACCAATCAGGGTGACGGCCACAAGATGGTGATGGAACAGGGCGGTCGCATCGTGCATACCGGCATCTGCAGCGCGGGCATCCGCTTTCAGCCGCCGCCGCCCAAGTGGATCACGCGGCTGCCGCCGCAGCGGATATTCATGCGCATGGTGAACTGGGCGATGGAACACTTGCCTGAGCGTATGTTGCGCCCGGTGGTGATGAGTTTTCTCACCACGATCCTGGTTCCGTCGCCGAAGTTGTTCAAGGCAGGCGCCTTGTTGATTAACGCGCGCGGCGAGCGATTTGTGAATGAAATCGAAAGCCCGTCCGACAGTTCCACGCCGGTGCTGGCGCAACAGCCGGGTAAACTGGCTTACGTGTTGCTCGACGCCAAGCTCGCGGAGAAATATACGCAATGGCCGTACTACATTTCCACCGCGCCGGGTTTTGCCTATGCGTTCGTGCCCGACTACCGGCGCACGCGCCCGGACGTGTTTAACGAAGCGCCGACACTGGAGGCGCTGGCCGCAAAGATCGGCGCATCGCCGGAAGTGTTGAAAAAAACTGTCGCGGACTACAACGCGACGCTCGCCTCGCCCGAAGTGGCGGCGGGCCGCGCGCCGCTGGATCGCGGGCCGTTTATTGCGATGGGGCCGGTGCGGCACTATCTGAATTTCAGCGACAGTGGCGTCGCAGTCGATACGCGCTTGAATGTGCTCGGCGCCAACAACCAGCCGATTCCCGGTTTGTTCGCGGCCGGTTTTATCGGCATGGGCGGCATGCTGCTCGAAGGCCACGGCCATCACATCGGCTGGGCGTTTACCTCGGGGCGGATGGCGGGGCGGCACGCGGCGTATCGCGTGGTGACGAAGGATTTAGGGTAAATCGTAAATATTTTTATTGATTGCGTGCATGGCTTAAAGGAGTTTGACAACGATGGTTCCGCGCTGGCTTGCCGCGATAGTGCTGATGCTCGCCGCCATCGGCAGCGTCGCGGCTGAGCTTCCGCCACGTTCGTCCGGCAACGCGTTCAAAGACTGCGCGGATTGCCCGGAGATGGTGGTGATTCCGGCGGGGCGATTCGTGATGGGCGCCGCGCCGGACGAGGAGGTGCGTGAAAATTTGTCCGATGCTTTTCGTCATCGCAGCCAACCGCAACGTGACGTGACGGTGCGGGTTTTTGCCGTGGGAAAATTTGAGATCACACGCGGCCAGTATCGCGCGTTTGCCGCCGCAACCGGTCGCGGTAGTGACGGCTGTTTCGTCTGGAGCGGCGCTGACTTCGCGAATGACGCGGCGAAGGACTGGCGCAACCCCGGCTATTCGCAGGACGACACGCATCCGGTGGCGTGTGTGAGTTGGGACGACGCCAGCGCCTATGCGCAGTGGCTCGGCCAAAAGACTGGCAAGCCCTATCGTTTGCCGAGCGAAGCCGAATGGGAATATGCGGCGCGGGCGGGCACGACAACCCCGCGTTACTGGGGTGATGATGAACAGGGTGCCTGCGGCCATGCCAATGGCGCTTATCTCACGGCGCAGAGGCAGGTGCCCGCCGCGAGCGAGTGGGTGGTTGCGCGCTGCGATGATCGCGCCGCCTACACCGCGCCCGTGGGAAACTATCGCGCCAATGCCTTCGGGCTGCACGATATGCTGGGCAACGTGGAGGAGTGGACGCAGGACTGCTGGAACGGCAACTACCGCGGCGCGCCCGCGGATGGCAGCGCGTGGGTGACGGGCGATTGCGCCCTGCGCGCGGTGCGCGGCGGTTCGTGGATCGACGCGCCGGTGGGTTTGCGCGCGGCGTATCGTGTTGGCAGTCCCACGGTGATTCGCGTTTATCGGCGCGGGTTTCGGGTTGCCAGAGATTATTAAAGGCTGACTGAGATAGACTGGCTTTTCCCGGTGTCACCGTAACAGAAAGAGGAACAACTATGATGGCTCTGCGAGGGTTGGCCGCGTCGGCATTGGTGGCGGCGACGATGATGATGGCGACGAATGTGGCGGCCCAATATCCCGACCGGGCCGTGCGGCTGCTGGTCGGCTTTGCGGCGGGCGGCGGCACCGATGTGTCCGCTCGGCTCATCGCGAAGTCGCTCACGGAGCAGTGGGGCAAAAGCGTGGTGGTGGAAAACAAGGCGGGCGCCGACGGCAACATCGCCACCGCCGAGATCGCCCGCGCGCGGCCCGATGGCTACAACCTGTTGGTGACGACTACCTCGATCGTGATCACACCGGTGCAACAAAAGCAGGAATACGATCCGTACACCAGCTTCGATCCCATCACGCTGATCGGTTCATCGCCCAGTCTTGCAGTGGTGCATCCTTCGATGCCGGTAAAAAATATCAAGGAACTGATCGCGCTGGCGAAAGCCAAGCCGGGCTCGATCAATTTTGGCTCGGCGGGCGCGGGCACCGTGCCGTATCTCGCAACGGAAATGTTTTTGCAGGAGACGGGCTTACGCATGACACACATTCCCTACAAGGGGGGCGGCCCGGCGGTGATCGGCATCCTCAGCGGGGAAACGCAACTGCTGTTTAACTCCACCGCGCCACTGCGCACGCATGTGGTCGCCGGCAAGTTGCGGCCCATCGCGGTGACGGCGCCGAAGCGGCTCAACATTTATCCCGAGGTGCCGACGCTGATTGAAAGCGGCCTGCCGGGATTTGACACCAAGGTGTGGTTCGCGGCATTCGCGCCGGCACAGACACCGAAGGACATTATCCAGAAGCTGAATGCGGATTTTGTCAAAGCCATACGCTCGCCGGAAGTGCGGGTGACACTGGAGAAGCAGGGCAATACCGTCGAGGGCAGCACGCCCGACGAATTGGCGCGGCTGGTCAGAACCGACTTTGATCGGTGGGCGCGGGTGATCAAGAACATCAAGAACTGAATTCCGCCGCCGCAATGGCGCAAGTCATGCACGGAATCATTCACGGGCTTATAGTTATCCATCCCATCTTCGGAGACAACGCACATGCCACGAATACTGCTCAAACTTTGCCTATGGATCGTCATCGGCCTCAATACTGCTACCGCGGCTGAAACCACCCTGAAGGTCACGGTGTTTCCCGGCGTGCAGAACCTGGCGATTTTTGCCGCGCAGGAAAAGGGATTTTTCGCCACGCGCGGGCTAAAGGTCGATCTTGCGTTTACGCCCAATTCAATTCAATTGCGCGCCGGTCTGGCAAAGGGAACCTTCGATATCGCGCACACCGCGGTGGACAACGCGGTTGCGATGGTGGAACTCGACAAGGCCGATGTCGCCGTGCTGATGGGCGGCGACAGCAGTTTGAACGGACTCTATGTGCAGCCCGGCATCGCCGCCATCGCGGAATTGCGCGGCAAGACCGTGGCCGTCGATGCGCCCAACACGGCGTATGCGCTGCAGTTGTACAAGATGCTGCAAATGCATGGCCTGCAACGCAACGATTATTCGGTAAAAGTTGTCGGCGGCGTGCAGTTACGCCTCGAAGCAATGCGCAACGACAAAAGCGTGGCGGCAACCATGCTCAATCTGCCGTACTCCCTGCTCGCGGATCGCGAAGGCATGCGCAACCTTGGCATGGCGGTGACGGCACTCGGCGCCTATCAGGGCACCGCCGCGTTCGCCTTGCGCGCGTGGGCCAATGCCAACCAGGATTTACTGGTGCGTTACTTGCAGGGCTATATCGAAGGACTGCGCTGGGCCAAGAACAAAGCCAACAAGACGGAAGCCGTGGCATTGCTGGTCAAGCGGCTGAAAATGGCGCCGGAAGTCGCGGCACAATCCTACGATATACTTGCCGATCCGAACGGCGGATTCACCACCGACGCGCGGCTCGATAGGGAAGGCTTCGAAAACGTGCTGAAACTGCGCGCCGAGATCGAGGGGCAATGGGGCGGCAAGCCGCCGCCGGCGGATCGCTATCTTGAGCAGTCGTACTACACCCGCGCGCTGTCGGGACTGTAGCCGCCGCCCCGGCGGCTGCGACCTGCACGCCGTGCGCTGTGCATGCGTTCGCTGCGGGAAACAACTTAGCTGTCCATCGGCTATGATGGGTGCGGAGTTAGTATAAGTATATGTTTTTATTGATATATCTTTGTTCTAACGACGCAATTGCACGGCATCGTAAATTGCATCCAGATTCGCGGCGGTATCGAGTTTCCACATCGCATCCAGCGCCTGATTGACGCGCGCTTCCGGCAACACGCGCCGCGCGACGCCGCGAAATTTATCGCTCATTTCGTCGTCGCTCATCGGGTTCAAGGTGTGGCCGCGCGGGTAATCCACCGAGGCGACTTTGGTTGCGCCGGTTTTTGTTTTGATGGTGATGCGGCACGGCAGCTTCTCGGATGCCTGCTGCGTCAACGCGGGGTCTTCATTGATTACGATTTTGTCCGCGAGCTGCAGCACCTGCGGATCGCGCCGGCGCTCGCTGGAAAATATCGCGTCGCTGAAGGCGCGATCGATCAATACCGCGGCCACGATATACGGCATGCTGTGATCGGCATCTTCGCGCGTTACCGGACGCCATTTTTCGGGGCCGGTGCCGATGATATCTTTGGCGAATCGGTAGGTATCGATGGTTACCGATGCGATGTCATCGGCGGCGACCTCTTGACAGAGTTGCAGCGCCGCCGTGATCGGCGACAGCGAGTGGCCTTCGGATAAAAATATCTTGATGGAAATTTCGGTGATGCGGAACGGCCGGCCGCCGGTTGCCAACGGCGCCAACTGGAATTCGCCGGTGAGATTCTCCAGCCCGTGCTTGCCTTGCAGCGCGAGTTCAGGACCGGTCATGCCGGCTTCGGCGAGCAGTGCGGCGAACACGCCGTTGCGCGCGGCGTTGCCGCCGGCGGTGCCTTTCCACATCGACAGGCGTCCATAACGGGTGGCATCCATCGCCACGTTGGGCGCCACCGCCAGCGCGATGGTTTCGGCTAAACGCGCGCGATCGAGGCCCAGTATCTTGGCTGCGCCCACGGCACTGCCCACGGTGGTGTAAAAAACATTGTCCATGCCCTTCAAGCGCATGTGCGTCGCCTGCCACAGGCAGTAGTACACCTCGTAGGCGAGCACGATGGCGGTGATAAGGGTTTTGCCATCCACTTTGTTTTGATCGGCCACCGCGAGTATGCCGCCCATCATGTCGCTCGGATGTCCGCCGCCGCCGGGGTACACGTCGTTGCCGTCGAAGTAACGCGCCATCGTGCTGTTGGCGAATGCCGCCAGCTCGGGCAGCGTGCGGTGCGGCGTGCCGAGGATGCGCGCGCCGGTGGGCACGCTCACGCGCTGTGCCAGCTTGCGCGCGATTCGGCAGGGTTCTTCATCGAACGCACCGAGCGCCACGCCGAAGGTGTCGATCAGGCAGCGCTTGACGTGACGTATCGCCCCTGCGGACAAATCTTCGTAGCGCAGGGCGTGTGCATAATCAGCGATGGGGTCGATGGTGGTGGTCATGATGACTGTCCGATTAGACGCGTTGACGAATGCGAATGCCCCGTGTTCTACGTCTTCTTGAGATTACGATCCCACAGGTCAAATATTTTCGCCCACGATTGCTCGGAAGCCACCGGGTTATACGACGCACGCTCCGAGAAGCAGTAGCCGTGAAGCGTGCCGGGCAGCACTTCGAGCGTGTGTTTGGTACCGGCTTTTTTCAGCGCTTCGGTTAGCGTGGGGATCACGTTCGCGGGCACCGAGCCGTCGGTTTCGGCGAAGCCGTAGTAGAGCTCGCCCTTGATTTTATCCACCAGCAAATGCGGCGAATCGGGTTTGTCGGTGACGATGTTCACCCCATACAGCGAAGCCGCCGCCATCATGCGCGTGGGGAAACGTGCTGATACGCTGGTGATGTAGCAGCCGCTCATGCAGTGGCCGACGCAGCCCACCGGGCCGGGTTTTACTTTGTCTTGCGCGTCCAGCCACGCGATGAAGCCGCCGGTGTCATCCACCACGTCGGCGTTGGTCAGACTGTTCATCGAGGCCTTGATCACGGCGGACATTTGATCGTTACGGCGTGGAATGTCGAAGCGGCAGGTGCCAAGGCGGTAATACATGTCGGGCAGCAAACAGAAGTAGCCGTGCTTCGCGATGCGCCGCGCCATGTTGCAGAGTTCTTCGCGGAATCCTGGCGCGTCCATGTAGAGAATGATGCCGGGGAATTGTCCGGGTGCGTCGGGGCAGACGGCGAACGATGGGCATTTGCCGTATTTGGTGGTGACGAGTACATTTTGTTCGATCAGTGCCATGATTAATTATCCTTTAATAACATATAGTTACAGTGCGAATGCCAGAACAGGGTAATTTGGTTACGCGGCAATACCATCGGCGACGACCGTCGTGCGATGCATCAGGCGCGGCGTGGAGGCCGGATAGTCGAAGGTGGCTTTGTGTTGCGTGGCGCAGTCGTCCCACATCACCAGATCGTGCTGCTGCCAGTGATGCACATGGATGAACGCCGGCTTCACGCAATGCGCGGTGAGTTCCTTGATCAAATCGCGGCTTTCGTCTTCGGGCAGGCCGAGAATTTTTGCGGTGTAGCCTTCGGTGACGAACAGGCATTTGCGACCGTTCACCGGATGCACGCGCACCACGGGATGCACGGCTTCGGGGTCGGCCTTTACCGCGGCGCCGTAATCTTTCTTGATGCCGGAATCGATGGTCTGCTTGAGACGATGCAGGATGCTTTGCAGGGCTTGCAAACCGTCGAGACGTTTTTTCATCGCATCGGGCAGTGCGTTATACGCGGCGGAAACGCTGGTGTATTGCGTGTCGCCCAGCACGCGTCCATTGACCACCGGCACTTGCAGCGCGCGCAGCGCGGAGATCGCATGCGGATTCGCAAGATACGCGCCGTCAGTGTGCCAGAACACGCCTGCGTCGTAGGCACCGATGTACTTGCCTTCCTGCTTGATGTTGGAAACGACCATGATTTCCGGATGCCGCACGTGCAGCACATTGGTCAGTTTTAATTTGCGCAGCGAACCGAAGCGCGCGGAAAAGCGAATCTGATCTTCATCGGAGAGCGCCTGCCCGCGAAAAACCAGCACTTCGTGCTGGTAAAACGCATCACGTATTTGCGCAAACGCGGCGTCGTCGAGCGGTTTGGTGAGATCGGCGCCGATGACTTCAGCGCCCAGTGCCGCACCGCTGGGTTTGATTTGAATTGCCATAAGGATTTTGGGTTTTCCAGTCATTAATTTCCGCCGCACAGCAATGTGGCGGCGTCGCGCTACATTTAGCGGCAATGGTACGCTTGTGTCAATCGAGTTTCCAGCTTGCGGAATGGCGGAGGACTGATCTGCTACGATGGGCTATCCGAGAGCAAAGGAGAGCCGCATGGATTACCGTTTACGATGGGCGGAAATAATGACCATGGCTGCGGGCTGCGCACTGCTTGCCGGCGGCGCGATGGCGCAGACACGCGCGGCGCCGGCTGATGCCGCGAAAATATCCTTCGCGGGTGGTGCGCGTGCTGGTGGGTTATCCGCCGGGCGGCGCGGTGGATGTGTCGGCGCGGCTGCTGTCGCAACGCATGACCGAAGCGCTGGGGCAATCGGTGATCGTCGAGAATCGTCCGGGCGCGGACAGCAATGTGGCGAGCGACCTGGCGGCGAAATCATCGCCCGATGGCCACACGCTGGTGGGCGGATTCAAGTCTGAAGTGCAACCGCGTTATGATGCGAGTGTAGCTTCTTCCAGAAGACTTCGTGGGGTGTTTTGAAGCCGAGGCATTTTCTGGGGCGATGGTTGAGGTAGTGCATGGCGGCAGAGATGTCTTTTTTGGTGA
>CAMDDY010000210.1 GCA_945893125.1 Bordetella parapertussis | reverse complement strand
ACCAAAAAAGACATCTCTGCCGCCATGCACTACCTCAACCATCGCCCCAGAAAATGCCTCGGCTTCAAAACACCCCACGAAGTCTTCTGGAAGAAGCTACACTCGCATCATAACGCGGTTGCACTTCAGACTTGAATCCGCCGCTTGATACACAAACCCTTCGGCGCCGTAGCTGCCGGGCTGTGCGATGGTGCCGTGCCACGTGTGCAGTTCGACATTGGCGCCTTCGCGCGAGTAAACCGGTTTGCGCACGTATTGCTGTGATTGCAATTTGCTTTGATCAAAGTAGCACGGCAACAGGTTGGGATGTTTGGGATTGAGTTCCCACAACACCGGCAGTATCGCCTTGCTGCTCATCAACACTTTCCACGCCGGCTCGATGACGGGAATGGCCGACAGCGGCAGGTTGGGGCCGAACGACTCGTTGGCCAGCCATTCCCACGGGTAAAGTTTAAACAGTGCTGGTACGCCATTGTTGTTGAGATCGGCGAACTGTTCGGTGGCGGCATCCCAGCCCAGGTCTTCGATGAACATTTGCCGCGTGATGATGCCGGCCTGCATCGCGGTGTCGCGCATATACTCAATGTTGCCGAAATCCTCGATGTGGTCCTTGACGCAGGCAAAGTACACCACCGGGTTTTCATAATGATCGCGAATTTCTTTCCAGCGCTCGATCAGGCGTTCGTGCAGTGAATTGAATTGATCGTGACGCGGTTTGACTTCCTGTTGCCAGTTCCACTGCGCCACCGCGCACTCGATCAACGACGTCGGTGTGTCGGCGTTGTATTCGAGCAGTTTGGGCGCGTTGATGCCGTCGTAACAAAAATCAAATCGTCCGAACAGCGTGGGGTCGTCCGCATTCCACGAATCGACAGCGTATTCGATAAACCAGTCCGGCAATGCAAACGGCTTGAACGCGCGTTTGCTGATGACGTGATCGACGGCCTTGAGGCACAGCTCGTGCAGCTTCCACGTCGCCTCTTCAATCATGTCGATTTCGCTGGTGGAAAAACGGTAACACGCCGACTCGTCCCAATACACCTCGTCGAGACTGTGAAAATGAAAGCCGAGGTCTTCAAACTGACGCTGCCAGTCGGTGCGCGGCTTGAGCGTTTCGCGTTCCATCAGCTGCCGCTGCTGCTGGCGTGGCTACCGCCGCTGCTGCTGCCGTGAGACGATGAACTCGATCCGAAGCCGCTGCGCGAGACGCCTGCGGCGCCAATAGCGTGGCTGCCGGGCCGGGCGTCGCCGGTGGAGCCGTCGCTCAGCGAATTGCGGCTGCTGCCATAGCTGCCATGCGAATAAGCCGGGCCCCAGTAGTGCGAACCGCCAGTGCCGGTGCGGGTGCCGCTGGATTTCGCCGGTTCGCACTTGGTGGGGTCCGCCCCCCAGTCTTTCGCGCAATCGGCTTTTGAGGCATACATATCGCGCCGCATGGTGTCAGTGGCCGATGGACTCTGGCCGCAGGCGGAGAGGGCCGACGCACCCACAAGCACAAGTGTTACCGAAGTAGATGAGCGACGCCGTATCATGTGTTGCGCCTCCGTTAAACGGGATGTTGCAATCATAGCTTGAAGCGTTCTGATTGGGGAGAGTGGCTTTGTTATCCCAAATTCGATAAAATTGCGTTTTTAGGCGCGTAGCTCAGCTGGTTAGAGCACCACCTTGACATGGTGGGGGTCGTTGGTTCGAGTCCAATCGCGCCTACCAAGTGATTCCAGTTGATTCCGGTTTTTCCCCTTCCGGATTCGATTGCTTTTGCGGGGGCTATTCGCTATTCGAATAGCCGCCGGACGAACGGCAACGCATACACGCCGTTCTTCAATCGACTTTCGCACCGGACAGCTTCACCACTTTTGCATTTTTATCCCATTCCGCGTTGATAAACGCGCGGAATTCCTGCGGGCTGCCAAGAATGACATCGTAGCCCATCACTTCCAGTTGCGATTTCATTTCCGGCGTGTTGAAGGCGTTGACCATGGCGGCGTGCAGCTTTGTGAGAATCGGCGCGGGCGTCATTGCGGGCGCGAGTAAGCCCAGCCAGGTGCTCCATTCATAGCCGGGGATGCCCGCCTCGCTGATCGTCGGCACATCCGGCAATATGCCTGAACGCTTTGCACTGGAGATACCGAGCAGGTGCATCCGGCCCGACTTGATATGCGGTAAGGCGGGCGGAATGGAACTGAAAGTGAACCCGACATGTCCACCCATCACGTCGGTCATGCCTTGTGGCGCGCCGCGGTAGGGCACGTGGGTCAGGTTGATCCCGGCCATGCTTTTGAGTGATTCCGCGGCGAGATGATTGGAACTGCCGTTTCCCGCCGAGGCATATTTGATCTTTCCCGGTGCGGCTTTTGCCTGCGTGATCAATTCCTTGATGGATTTGTACGACTCTCCGGGAAAACTAACCAGCACAAACGGGCCGATCGCGACCAATCCGATGGGCGCGAAGTCCTTGCGCGGATCGTAGGCTGCATTCTTTTGCAGATGCGGCAGCACCGTCAGAGGGCCGGGCGCGCAGAAGAACAAGGTATAGCCGTCGGGCGCTGCCTTTGCAGCGGTTTCAGCGCCGATCATGCCGCCCGCGCCACCCCGGTTATCCATCACCACTTGCTGGCCCAAAACCCGCACCAATGCGGGTTGTGCCATACGTCCCACGACGTCCGCGGTGCCGCCCGCTGGTACGGCAACGATCATGCGGATGGGCCGCTCCGGATAGGTTTGCGATGACGCCATTGCGGCACACGCGAGTAGTCCCACGCCGAAGATTGATCTGCTCAGCACTTTGGTTTTCTCTTGTGCTTTGTAAACCGCTAACGGTATTCGGGTTTGGAAACCAATTCATCGCTCGGATACGCGCGTGCCGCCTGCTTTAGCTTCATATTGACCATCACTTTGGCCATTTCAACCGCCGCCGGGAATTCGCAGATTAATGGAATTTCGCGGAATCCGGCTTCGTCCAGACGTTGACGGAATTCATCTTCGAGATATTGCAGCGGCGTGCAGCCTATGATGATTGTGTCCGCGCCATCTTTTTCAATGGCGAGACGGCACTGCGCCATCGCGATATCGAGCATGTTACACACGTCAGGCGCTTTTGCACGATCTGCTTTTTTGTGCGCATAAATGATAGTGCCCGCCTCGATAGAGGAGATGCCCAGCGCCCGCACGCTCACCAGTTTGCGTCCTAGGCCGTACGCTTCTACATTGCGCCGGGCAATGGCGGCCATCGGATCGGTCACTTCAAGTATCGAAAACCGGTCGCCAATCAGCGATGCGGCGTGTACTGCGGAGTGCAACGCGAAAGCCACCGGGATTTTCGAGATCTCGCGTCCGGAATAAAAACCAGGTTCGAGACTGCCCCGGCACACAATGGCATCGTGCTGATTCATTTCGGAATACTGGCGAATTTTTTCAAGGACGCCGACGGAGATTTGTGTGAGCACTTCATCATCGCGCCCCTTTTTGTTCGGCTTGGTCGTGCCGCAATCCGTGTCTATTTCAACACCTTCCAATTGGCCTTTTTTTCTCATATTATCCACAAGTTCCAGAACAATAGGCCGTCCGTTTTCGTCATTGCCGGATGCTTTGGCGCCTGCGTATGGCCCGATGTCGACCAGTTTCATGTCATTATTCTCCGTCGTTGATGGACACCGTTACCTGATCGGCGGAAGTCCATGTTACTGAAAGTGTCAGTTTACTCTGCCGAATGAATATTTTGTAACGGTGCTCCGGCACAAAGGAATCACATGGTTAAGGTTCTGGAGCCGGTTCGCGTTCTCGATCTGGGTAACTTTATTACGGCGCCCTATGCCGCGATGTTACTCGCCGAGATGGGCGCGGACACCATTAAAGTCGAACGACCGGACGCGGCGGATCCGTTTCGGGTTCATCCCACGTCGAGCATTAGTCCGTTTCTGCTGGCGTATAACCGCAACAAACGCGGGATGAGTCTCGACTACACCTCACCGGAAGGGCGCGAGGTGCTGTATCGCCTGGTCAAAACGGCGGATGTGCTGGTGATCAACGTGCGGCCCGGCGTGGCGGAAAAACTAAAGATCGATGCGGCCACCTTGCAGGCTTTGAATCCGCGACTTATTTATTGCTCGATCACCGGCTATGGCAAGGATGGCCCATATGCCAAGCGCCCCGCGTTCGACGGCGTGGGGCAGACGCTCTCAGGGTTGTTGTCGCGCTTTCATAACACCGACGATCCGCGTGTCGCGGGCCCGGCGCTCAGTGATTCGTTGACCGGGATTTTTGCATGCATGGGCATTTTGGGCGCCTTGAATGAACGGCATCAGACGGGCAAAGGGCGCTGCGTGGATGTGAACATGCTTGAGGCCGCGATGGCCTTCGCCATTGAACCGATTACGCACTACCTGGTGCTCGGCGAGGATCAGCCGTTCTATTTTCGGGGCGCGGCGTCGCAGGCCTACCTGTTGCGATGCAAGGACGGCAAACGCATTGGTTTGCATATGTCGTCACCGCAGAAATTCTGGGAGGGGCTGGCCAATGCCATTGAGCGCCCGGATCTGCTGACCCGATATCCCAGCCGTGAGGTGAGAGTCGAACGTTATGAAGACATCGCGCGCGAGCTCGCCAGCGTGTTTCTGACGCGCACGCGCGATGAATGGGTTCCGCTGCTGGAGGCGAATGATGTACCGTTTGCCGCGGAGAAAGCGCTGGCGGAACTGGAAGATGATCCCCAGGTTCGCCATCTCGGTATTTTTAATCAAATCGAGCATCCCGTTCGGGGGACGCAGCGGGGACTGAACCGTGCCTTGCGGTTCGATGGCGACAATCGGTCGGCGTACCTGCCACCGCCGTCGCTGGGGGAGCACACGGTTGAAATACTGACGGAACTGGGGCTCGGAACGGCGGATATTGATGCCTTGCGCGCGAAAGGCTCGATCGGCGTGAACTGACTGGGGACAGGAACTCATGAAAAAATTATACGAGCATTATCAATATATCAAAATCGAAAAACAGCATCGCATTGCGGTTGTTACGCTGAATCGTCCGGAACACCGCAATGCGCTGCACATGGAAGCGCACGCGGAACTCGAACAACTGTGGCTCGATCTTGCGCAGGATGAGGAGGTGTACGCCATCGTGCTTACCGGCGCCGGCAAGACGTTTTCCGCCGGCGGGGACATCAAGCGCATGGTGGAAAGAGCGGGCACGGTCGAGGGCCTGCAGTACTCGCTGAAGATACCAGCGGCGACCAAGCGGCTTTTGCAGAACATACTGGATGTGCCGCAGCCGATCATCGCTGCCGTAAACGGCGACGCAGTGGGGCTCGGCGCAACGCTGGCCCTGTTTGGTGATATCGCGGTGATATCCGAGACCGCAAAATTCGGTGATACCCACACCAAGGTCGGACTCGTGGCCGGCGACGGCGGCACGGTCATATGGCCGCTGCTGATGGGGCCGGCACGCGCCAAGGAATTCCTGATGCGCGGGCTGATTGTGAGCGGCGCGGAGGCGTGCCAGCGCAACCTCGTGAATTACGCCGTGCCCACCGAAGAAGTACTGCCTAAAGCCATGGCGTTGGCGGCAGAGTTGGCGGAGCTGCCCATTTGGGCGGTGCGCTGGACTAAACTTTCGGTAAATAAGTGGATCAAGGAGCAGCTCAACGCCATTCTGGATGCGTCGATAGCCTTTGAAATGTTGTCGATGAATACCCATGATCATGGCGAGGCGGCCCGGGCGTTTCTCGAAAAGCGCAAGCCGGATTTCAAAGGGTATTGAACCGGGCGCGGCGGTTCTTTTTTCACACCGGAGAGGCGATCATCGACTTCGAATTCACCGAAGAACAGAACATCCTGCGCGAAAGCGTGCGCAAGATGATGGATAAGGTTGCTACGCCGGCCTATATCACCCGGCATGACCGGGCGCAGTCTTTTCCCCACGAGTTGTATGAAGCGTGGGTGGACATGGGACTGTTTCGCATGCCGTTTCCCGAGTCGGTTGGCGGACTGGGCGGCAATGCCATCGATAGGATGATTATCGCCGAGGAGATTTCGCGCAAGAGCTACGATTTTTATGCGTCGTATTCCGCCGGCGTGTTTTCCGCTTATGCGATTCTGCAGAAAGGGACGGAGGCGCAGATGCAGCAATGGCTGCCGCTGTTTTTCAAGGGAGACATCAAGCTTTCGACATCCATGTCCGAGCCCGACGCGGGGTCTGATGTGGGGGCAATGCGAACCCACGCTGTTCGCGACGGCGATTGCTGGATTATCAACGGGCAAAAGCTGTGGGCGACGCAGGCAGGCGTGGCGGCTAATGTCATCTGTCTTTATGTCAAGACGGATACCAAGGCGCATTACCGTGACGGTATGTCGATGTTCATCGTGCCGAACAACACGCCGGGCATCGAATGCCGGAAGCTCGATTTGTTGGGCCGCGGTTGTGTCGGTACCTACGAAGTCTTTTTCAGCGACGTGCGCGTTCCCCACGATCAACTGGTCGGCGGCGAAAACAAAGGCTGGGAATGCCTGTTGGCGGGCATTCAATATGAACGGCTCACCACCGCTGCCGGATACTATGGCTGCTCGCAAACCGTGATTGACACAGCGCTGGCCTACGCAAAGGAACGCAAGCAGTTCGGGCGACCGATCGGCACGAATCAGGTGATCGCGCACCTGTTTGCCGATATGCAGACGGAAGTGGATGCCGCGCGGCTGCTTACGTGGCGCGCGGCCTGGATGTTGTCGAAGGGGCACAATGCGCTGCGTGAAATCAGCATGGCAAAACTTATGGGATCGGAAACCTATGTGAAAACGGCGTCGGCTGCGATGCAGATACTCGGCGGCTACGGTTACAACAAGGAGTTCGACATGCAGCGCTTGTTTCGCGACTCGCGCAGCGTGACCATAGGCGCAGGCACGTCGCAAATGCAGCGCAACCTGATCGCAGGACTGATGGGATTGAAAGTTCAGTGATGAAACATCGAGCGACATTGACCATGGCTGCGTCTTTACGCATGGTGGCCGGGGTGTTCCTGGGCGGTTGCGCATTGGCGGCGGTCGCGAACGACGCGTTTCCCTCGAAGAATCTGCGCATGGTGGTGCCGTTTCCAGCCGGTGGTGCAACAGATGTGCTCGGGCGAGCCATCGCGCAACGGCTCGGCGAGCAACTGGGCAAGCCCGTGGTAATCGAAAATGTCGGCGGCGCCAGCACCATGATCGGCGCGGAGCGGGTGGCGAAATCCACGCCCGATGGTTATACATTGCTCATGGCAACCTCGACGACGTTTTCCACCAATCCGCACTTGTATAAAAAAATGGCCTATGGGTTGGATGACTTCAAGGCCGTAACCTTGTTTGCGAAGGGCCCGCTTGCGCTGGCCATGAGCCTGTCCGTTCCGGTGAAAACCTTGCAGGAATTCGCCGGCTACGCCAAGGCGCGTCCGGGGCAACTGAATTATGGAACGACGGGCCGTGGCGGAAATTCACATCTGACCGGCATACGGATAGCGGCGGCACTTGGTATCAGAATGCAGGACGTACCCTACAAGGGATCCGCGCCCGCACTGGTGGATGTGATGGGCGGCTCGATCTCGATGCATATCGATCAGGTATCCACCTCGTTGCCGTTGCACAAGGCGGGTAAGATCAACGTGCTGGCGGTAACAAGCGATCAGCGGCCGGAAGGCGCGCCGGACGTGCCGACATTTTTGGAGTCCGGGTATCCGCAGTTGGTTATTCATTCACTGATCGCGTTGTTTACGCCGGCGGCGACGCCCAAATCCGTGGTTGATAAACTCAATGCGGCGTCCAAAGTGGTCCTGCAGGGCGACCCGGTTCGTTCGCGCTTCCGGCCACTGGGTACGCTGGTGGAGTGGAGCAGCCCGGACATGGCGACGGAACTATTCCGCGCGGATTACAAAGCCGCGGGAGCGCTGATCAAATCGATGAAAATTGAGTTGGAATAGCAGCACGCGATTCGCGCTGAAATCGTCGATAAAATCGTGGTAAAATAACAACTTACAGTGCAATAGCGTGGCCTTGAGTTCTGTCTGAAAAGTGCGGCGAGGCCGCATTTTTTTATGGACGAGCCTGGAGATTGAAAAATGATCCACATTAAGCTTCCGGATAGTTCGGTCAGATCGTTCGACACAGCGGTGACGGTCGGGGAGGTGGCGGCAAACATCGGGCCGGGTCTGGCCAAAGCGGCGCTCGCCGGTAAGGTCAATGGCAAGGTCGTTGACACGTCGTTTTGTATCGAGACCGATGCGGAATTGGCGATTATCACCGACAAGGATGCGGCAGGCCTGGAAGTGATTCGTCATTCGACGGCACATCTGCTGGCGCACGCGGTAAAAGCGCTTTTTCCCGATGCGCAGGTGACCATCGGGCCGGTGATCGATGACGGTTTTTATTATGATTTTTCCTACAAGCGGCCATTTACGCCCGAAGATCTTGTGGTGATCGAAAAGCGCATGACTGAACTCGCCAAGCGCGATGTCAAGGTCGAACGGCAAGTGATGCCGCGGGATGAGGCGGTAAAATTTTTCAGTGATATGGGCGAGAAGTACAAGGCCGAGATCATCGCTTCAATTCCGTCGAATGAAGATATCTCGCTATACAAGCAGGATACCTTCATTGACCT
>CAMDDY010000209.1 GCA_945893125.1 Bordetella parapertussis | reverse complement strand
GAACGCCGCCAGGTAACCGCCGCTTAGCACCTGCACCAGTGCGAACAGCGGCGGCACCACCACGGCACCGCCGTAGGCGAAACACAGTGACGCGCCGGTGGCGTGCGCCACCTTTCCCGGCGGCGCCTCGCGCGCCAGCGCGGCGATGTAGACGCCGTTCCAGCCGAAGGTGCAGGCGCCGAACACCACCGCAAGCACCAGTAGGGCGGCGTACGGCCATTGCGCGGTGATTTGCGTGCAGAGCGCGGCGCACAACGTCGTCACCATACCGAGCCCGATCAGCACCTTGCGCGAATCGCCCAACGCATCGGCGAGCGCGCCCCACGCGAGCCGGCCGATCATGCCCGCCAGCATACCCGAGGACAACACCACGCCTGCGCGCACCACATTCATGCCCGCCTGTTCGACCATGAACACCACCATGAAACTCGAATACGTCAGTTGCACACCGCCATACAAAAAAGCCGTCATCGACAGGCGGCGCAGCGCGCGGTGCGCCAGCACCATGCGCAGCGATTCGATCAAGCTTGCGCGCGCGACCGTATCCACTGTTGCGGCGCTCGCCTTGTAATCAAATCTCGCGCGCACCGCTTGCAACCCCAGCGCCACCAACAGGCAAGCCGCGCCGGCAATCACCACGGACGTGCGCCAGCCTGCGGCCAGCATCAACCACGGCACGGCAAATCCGGACAGCGCGCCGCCCAACGTCACGCCGGTCTGGCGTATCGACATGATGAAATTAAACATGCGCGGCGGCGTGTAATCCACCAGCAGCGCCGAACCGGACGGTGTAGACGGCCCGTAGCCGATACCGATTACGATCGCCGCCAGCAACACCACCAGCGGATGCGCCACCGCGCACAACGCCAAGCCGCAACCACTAATCACCAGGCCGATTTGCGTCACACGCACCGCGCCCATCTGCGGCACGCGCGCGCCGATCTGCGGCGCGGCCAACGCCGCCGCGAGATAAATCAGCGACGTCATCAAGCCTACGGCGGACGCCGGCACGCCGAGATCCACGCTCGCCACCGGCGCCAGCACACTGGGCGCGAACATCATGGCCGCGGTGAAGGTCTGCCCCAGCAACGCCACGGGTAGCGCCAGCTTCAGTGTGGCGGGAATCGGGGTTTGGCGCGGATCAGTCATAACATGACGTAGGATGGGTGAAACCCATCACAAACGCAGATGATGTCCCAATGTGACTGGCGTTGTGATGGGTTTCACCCATCCTACTTACGCCGTCTTCTGCACCGCGCCCATCGCCTCCAGCGCCGCATGCACTTCCAGCCAGCGGTGTTCAGCGGTGTCGATGAGGTGCGCTAGTTCGCTTTGGCGCGTGGCCATCACGCGCAGCTCGGAAGTGCCCGCGTTCTGATACAGCGCCGGGTCGGAGAGCCGCGTATCCAGCTCGCGCTTTTCCAGATTCCACTTTGCCAGATCGCCATCAAGATTGGCCGCTTCTTTTTCCAGCAGACGGCGGCTGGCTTGCTGTTCGCGCTGCCCTTTCTGTTGTTTTTGCGGGTTAACGCGGATTTCTCGCGGCGCGGGCTGTTCCACCTTGGCCACCTTCGCCACCTTCGCGACTTTCGCGGCAGCACCGGGCTTCGCGTTCTGCGCTTGCCTCCGCCCCGTCAGCCACTCCAGATAGTCGTCCACGTCGCCGTCGAATTCTTTCACCTGGCCATCGGCCACCAGCAGAAAACTGTCGCACACGCTGCGCAGCAACGCGCGATCATGCGACACCAGCACCAGGCTGCCTTCGTATTCGGCCAGCGCCACGTTCAGCGCGTGACGCATTTCGAGATCCAGATGATTGGTCGGCTCGTCGAGCAACAGAAGATTCGGCCGCGTGCGGATCATCAGCGCGAGTGCCAAGCGTGATTTTTCGCCGCCGGAAAAAGGCCCAACCGCCGTCTCCACCATCTTGCCGCGAAAATCAAAACCACCCAGAAAATTGCGTAAATCCTGCTCGCGCGTGCGCGGCTCCCTGTTCACCATATGCCACAGCGGTGATTCGTCGGGGCGCAATTGTTCCAACTGATGCTGCGCGAAATAGCCGATGGCCAAACCGCGCGCTTCCAAACGTCTTCCCGCCAGCGGCTCGCTTTCGCCCGACAGCAGCTTAATCAATGTTGATTTACCCGCGCCATTCGGTCCCAGCAAACCGATGCGCGCGCCGGGGCGCAGCGTCATTTTTACGTTGCTGATGATGGGTACGCCGTCGTAACCCGCATCCACCTCTTCCAGCGTCAGCATCGGATCGGGCGCGCGCTCCGGCGTCATGAATTCAAAATCGAACGGCGCATCGACGTGCGCGGCCGACACCAGCTCCATGCGATCCAGCGCTTTCAGGCGGCTTTGCGCCTGACGCGCCTTGGTGGCCTGCGCGCGAAAACGCGAAATATAACTGTGCAGATGCGCCACCTGCCGCTGCTGCTTCTCGAACAGCGCCTGCTGCACCGCCAGCGTCGCCGCGCGCTGCGTTTCAAACGCGGAGTAGTTGCCGGTGTAAAGCGTCAACCGCTCGGTGTAAATGTGCGCAATGTGCGTGGTGCAGCCATCGAGAAAATCGCGATCGTGCGACACCACCACCAGCGTGCCGCGAAACGTGCCCAGCCATTTTTCCAGCCACACCACCGCATCGAGGTCCAGATGGTTGGTCGGCTCGTCGAGCAACATCAAATCACAGCGGCTCACCAGCGCCTGCGCCAGATTCAACCGCATGCGCCAGCCGCCGGAAAATTCCGCCACCGGACGTTCAATATCGCCATCGGCAAATCCCAATCCCGACAGCAGCGATGCCGCCCGCGCCCGCGCGCCGTAACCGCCGATGTCATTCAGCCGCCCATGCAATTCACCGAGCAAATGGCCGCCTTCATGGTGCGCCTCCGCCTCGGCCAACTCACGCTCGATGCCGCGCAATTCGGTATCGCCGTCGAGCACGTACTCAATCGCAGGCATTTCCAGCGCGGGCGTTTCCTGCGCCACCGTCGCGATGCGCCACGACGCCGGCAATTCGCAGTCACCCAACTCGGAATGCAGATCGCCGCGCAACAACGCAAACAGGCTGGTCTTGCCGCTACCGTTGGCGCCGACAAGTCCCACGCGCCAACCGGCATGGATTTGCAGATTGGCGTCTTCAATAAGCTTGCGCGCGCCGCGCGCCAGCGTGAAATTACGAAAATGGATCACTGCGGACTGCCTGTCTTAAGAAAGGGCGCAATGATAGCCGCTATGGCAGCGGCGTGGGGCAGAGTTTTGCTGCAACGCGCAAAAACGCTGTGCGAGGACTACGCCCGCTTGAATGTCCGTATATTTATACATATACTTGCCGCATGCGTTACACCAGCGACCCCAAGAAGAAAGCCGCGAACTTGAAAAAACACGGCTATAACTTCGACGAGGCGCCGCTGGTGATCGAAAGCGCAAGCGCGGTGACGTTCGAGGATCGTCGCTTTCAATATGACGAACAGCGATTTGTCACGCTGGGCGTGTTGCGCGGGGATGTGGTGGTGATAGCCACCGCCGAGACGGACCAGGAAATTCGAGTGATATCGATGCGAAAGGCACAACGCAATGAAAAAGAAATCTATACCCGCAACCTTTGATCCGGATGTACCCATTACCCAGGCTGACATCGATAGCGGCGCGCTCATTCCGCGCAAGCGCATCGCAGGCCGCGCGGTGTTGCCAAAAAAGCGGGTCACACTTTATCTGGATGCCGCACTGGTGGAACAATTCAAGAACATGGCAGGCAAGCGCGGATATCAGACCATCATCAACGAGACCCTGAAAACCTCGCTGCATCAGGCAAGCCTGGAAAGCATGCTAAGACGGTTGATTCGCGAGGAACTGAAAAGCCGCAACGTGACGTAGGGTTGGCGATTCCGCATGCCGCGCACACCGGGAAACGACAGTGACGATGGCAGTTGATCTGAACGCAAATCGCATTGTGTTGCCGCAGGTGAATTCCCCGATTTCGCGGCACTGCATCCAGGCTACACTTGCTGCGCTACGATATGATGATTGAAATCCCGCACTAGACAAGAATGAACAGATATCTTGGCCCCGATCCTCCGCGCATGATTCAGCAGATTCGTGAGCGTGCGCCTGGCTGGTTCATGCTCGCGGACGACGTTGCTACTTTCTGCAGCGACCTCGTTCCTCGAATAGCACCGGACATCAATAATGGGCAACAGGTGCTGAGTGCTGTCCTGTATCGCCGAATCTTGAGCGCGTTTGAAGGTGTGCTTTTATTGGCTGAGCGTGGAATGCACACTGAAGGGCTTGTCCTTCGTCGTGCGATGCTTGAGGCGCTATTCGTCTTGGGCGCAATCTGGCAGCAACCGAATCTTGTTCGAACTTACGTGCAGAACGACCAGCACCGGCGACGAGATATTTACAAGAACCTCAGGAAGACTAGCCCAGAGAGTCGGAGGCAAGCATCCGCGTGGATTACCGATGAGGAATTGGACAAAACGATCGGTGATCTCACCCAAGCCACGAAAGGGCTGAACTACTTGTCGGTTGAACAGTTTGCTCAGGCCGCAAAGCTCCACGACATTTACCTTACTGACTACTGCCTTTTATCCGAGGCTGCGCATCACGTGGCGCGCGACCTCGAAAGGCAAGTCACGGTCGGTCAAAACGACGAGATCGAATCCATAATTTGGGGCCCTGAACGGGAGACTCCATTCAAGCTGATTTTTC
Organism: Bordetella parapertussis; assembly: GCA_945893125.1. Lineage (GTDB taxonomy): Bacteria > Pseudomonadota > Gammaproteobacteria > Burkholderiales > SG8-41 > UBA5216. Next base: position 3,950 of record CAMDDY010000209.1, on the reverse strand, counting down.
CCGCTATCGACAAAATACTCATGGCGACCCATGTGATTAGCCAGATATTTGGGCTCGACGTCAAAGAGAAGTTCGAGTTCTTCTCGCGTCGGTCTCGCCAGCAATCTGAAGAAGATGAAACGAGAACTCAAGGCTAACCACGTGCTCTACTGCCTACCCCTTGCGCATGGCATACGCCACACGTCTTCACTTCTACGCCAAATAAGTGCGATGGTTCCCGCTGTTACTCGTTCACTCGTTTACGCCGTTCAAACACCTCAATCCAGCTTCGCCCCGCTCTCTTTCACCAGCTTCGCCCACTTCGCCAGATCGGCCAGCAGGTATTGTCGAAACGCTTCCGGCTCGCTGCCCACCGGCTCCGCGCCGTCGGCAAGGATGCGATCACGAATGTCGTTCAGTTTGACGAATTTCACCAGTTCGTCGTGCAGCTTGGTGACTATGGGTTTCGGCAATTTGGCCGGCCCCATCACGCCGTACCAGCCCACCACTTCAAAGCCGGGCAATTGTTCGGTCATCGCCGGCAGATCGGCGTACGACGGCACGCGTTTGGGTGCGGTGACCGCGAGCGCGCGCAGCTTGCCGCTTTTCACCAGCGCCTGCGCCGCCGACATGCCGACGAAGTTGTAGTGATACTGCCCCGCCACCAGATCGATCAGCGACGGCGCCGAGCCTTTATACGGGATGTGCTGCGCCTTGACCTTGGCCGCGAGGTTGTAAAGTTCGCCGGAAAGATGTCCGCCGCTGCCGTTGCCCGCCGAGCCGAAGTTGAGCGCGCCTTTGAAATTTTTGCTCCAGTCGATAAATTCTTTCAGATTTTTTGCCGGCGTTGACGGGTTGATCACCAGCAGCAGGCCCGCCGAGGTGAGTTGCGAAATCGGCGTGAAATCATTCACCGCGTGATACGGCAGTTTGATGAGCGCGGCATTCACGGTGTGCTGGTGATACGCCATGAACAGCGTGTAACCATCCGGCAGCGCCTTGGCGGTCAGCTCGCCCGCGATCACGCCCGAGGCGCTGGCGCGATTGTCCACCACGATTTGTTGTTTGAAACTTTCGGTGAGCCGGATGCCGAATAGGCGCGCGAGAATATCGGTGGTGCCGCCGGGTTGCGCGGGTGTGATGAGACGAATTGGGCGGTTGGGGTACTCATTCGACTGAGCGCCTGTCTGCGCGTGCGTCGCGCCGCTCGCCGCCAGCGCTGCGGCAACACCAGCAATGAAATTAGCGAGTTTCATAATTTTCCTTTAAATACAATTAGTTATTATATTTCCGCAGCATGGTTAACCGTAACTCGGAAGGAGCGCAGCGCATTCCGGGGACGTGACATCATGGCAAGGCGCAGTATCCTTATCGCACATCGGTCGGCGCCGGATGCCCGGCATAACCTTCCGGTTGTGTGCGTTCGTTCCCGGAATACGCTGCGCTCCTTCCGGGCTACGGGTTGCGGTGGGCTCACGTTATTTCTCGTGTCACCGCGCGCGAATTACCAAAGCACGGCACATACACCGAATGCGTGCCCGGCCCGCCCGCGACGATGAACCAGATATCGTCGGGGGAACGCGCAATACTCAATAACGTATCCGGTTTTATTTCGCCATACTCGTCCGCGCGCGACGCCTGCGCGCGCAGGATTTCTTTTACCGACAGGCGCCCCGCGGGCATTTTAGTGAGTTCCCACAGGCGCTCTTTGATGTCGCGCTTGGTGAGGCCGCCCGCTTTCAAAATGTCCGCATGCTCCGGCGCAAACACGATCCACGGTTCACCCCCGTGACAGTATTCGTTGCTGGTGGGATGCACCATCGATTCCGCCATCACGCGCAATAACTCGCCCGCGTCTTTGGAATGCGTGTTCATATTGAGCGTGCCCTCGGCGGGCACCACGGTAACCGTGCTCACTTCGCGCGCAAAGCCGCGCTCCACATGCAACGGCTCCCACGGGCTTTGCGCTTCGTTTTCGCCGCAACAGAAGGTGTACTTCGCCGGCTGACCTTGTGTCGCGCGATCCATGTCGCCGGGCAGCGCGCCGCCAATATTTTGCAGTATCAATCGCATCGCGCGTCCCAGCGTGGCGTTCGCCCACGTGCCCTGCCCCAGGCAATTAAACGTGGCGTTGACGCCGAGCTGTTGCACGATAGGGCCGTTGAGTACCAGCCACACCGCCGCCGGGTTGGTGGTGGCCTCGATGCCCTGAATATTAAACTGCGCCTGAGCCACGGCGTCCGTCGCCGCAAGCAACACCGGCAGGTATTCCGCATCGCAGCCCGCCATCACCGCATTGATGGCGATGCGCTCGACGGTTGCCTCGCCAAAACCCGGCGGCAGAATGGCAATCACTTCATCGCGCTTGCGCTTTGTGCAGGCAAGCATGCGTGCGACGCGCTCCGGCGTGGGCGGCACGATGGGCAGGCCGTCGCTCCAGCGGCGCTCGCGGTAAAGTTTGTTGATGGCATCGAGGTCATCCAATGCCTCAAAGGTGGCGGCAGTGGACATTAGTGATACTCCCCAAAAACAAACCCACCGCAAAAGCGCAAAGACGCAAAGGAACCGCAAAGAAAAGCGTTTTGAAGTTCTTTGCGTGGGGTTCTTTGCGCCTTTGCGCCTTTGCGGCGATCTGTTGACATAATCATTTCGCCCCCGCCTTGGTCATGAGTGCCGCGATGTCATCCGCGCACCTTTCTGCAATCGCGCGCACTTCCTCGCGTTTGCGCAGCCCGAACGGATGCGGCATCAGCGCGATCGGCAAATCTTTTTTACCCAGCGCCGACGCCTGCGCGTGGCCCAGGGTTTTGAATGCCGTCGAACAAATCGTCAGCGCCGGCTTGCCGCGCTTCACCATCTCTACACTGTCGTGGATACTCCACGACGTGCAGGAGCCTCAGTCGCCCGACCCGGTGATCACCAGATCGCATTGCTCGGCGTATTCTTTGTAAACGTCCTCCGGTGCGGGCACCGAGGCGGCGCGCTTGCGGCGCTTTATCACCTGCTTCACGCCGTATTTGCTCATCAGCAGTTCGCCGATGTCGTCGGCGAGATGATTAAAATTCGGCTTGGCGTTATCGATGAAACCCACCACCTTGCCGGCGAGGGTTTCCAGTGTGGGCTTGGCGGCTGCAACCACAGCCGGCACTTTCGCGCGCGGGGCGGTGGGGTCGTAGAGGATGATGCTGGCGGTCATGGGTTGCTCCTTGTGGTTCGCGCGGTGTTCACTGCGGCGCGATATTCGTCTTCTTGATCAAATTCAACCAGCGCTCAATCTCCACCTGCGTATAGCGGCGCGCGTCCGCCGGCGTGCCGCCCAGCGGCTCGGCGCCCTGCACCGCGAGTTGCTCGACGAAATCCGGCGTCCTCAGCACACGCGTGATTTCCGTGTTCAGCCGTTTCACGATCACCTCCGGCGTATTCGCGGGCGCCAACATCTGGTACCACAACGAGGCCTGGTAGCCGGGAAACCCCTGCTCCGCCACGGTGGGAATTTCCGGCGCGGCGCGTGACCGTTTGGCGCTGGTCATCGCCATCGCGCGCAGGCGGCCGCTTTTGACATGCGGCAACACCGCCAGCGGACTGGTACACATGAACTGCAACTGCCCGCCGATCACGTCGGTGAGCGCCGGCCCCGCGCCCTTGTACGGCACATGCACCATGTCGATGCCGGCGTTGTACTTGATCAACTCCACCGCAAGATGCCCGCCCGTGCCGGGCCCGGACGACGCGTAATTGATGCGTCCCGGTTTTGATTTGGCAATCGCGACGAGTTCTTTCAGATTGTTCGCGCCCAAGCCCGGCGATGCCACGCACAACAACGGCGAATCCGCCAGCAGTGTGATAAACGAAAAATCGCGGATCGAATCGTAGGGCAATTTTTTGAGCAACGCGGGATTGATCGCGTGCGTCGCGCTCGCCAGATAAAGCGTGTGGCCATCGGGATTCGCGCGTGCCGCCAGTTCCGTGGC
>CAMDDY010000208.1 GCA_945893125.1 Bordetella parapertussis | reverse complement strand
CGCAATCTGATACCGTTCGTCTTGGGTGAGGTGTGTGTAGTTCATTCTTGGCAACTTTAACTTGGTGGTCGAGGGGCTCGGATGCTATCGCACCTCGCCCACCCAACCTATTAATCAGAGTTGCACTTCGAATTTGAACTCGCGAACGGCAATTGCGTAGTAAACCGACAAAATCGTAAAATGGTTTTTTCCATTCTGGCTAATATAAACATATCGTGAATAAACTGCTGGGCATGCTGGCATTTGTAAAAGTTGCTGACAGCGGCAGCTTTACCTCGGCCGCGACGCAACTTGGCGTGTCGGTGTCCGCCGTGGCGAAAGCGGTGGCGCGGCTGGAAGAAGAGTTGGGCATACAGTTGCTGGTGCGCTCCACGCGTAAACTCGCATTAAACGACGATGGCCGCGATTACTACGCGCGCTGTTTGCAGATATTGAACGACATCGAAGACGCCGAGGCCTCGCTCAAAAGCGCGGGCGAAGCGCCCAAGGGCCAGTTGAAACTGTCGTTCCCCGCGTTGTTCGGGCGGTTGACGTTTTTGCCGCGCGCGGCGGAATTCACCGAGCGTTATCCCGACATCGTGCTTAACGTGAGCCTCGATGACCGTCAGGTGGATTTGATCGAGCGCGGGCTTGATCTCGCAGTGCAGGTGGGCGAGATCAACAACCCGCGTTACGTGGCGCGGGTGTTGAATCGCGGGCAGCGCGTGACCTGCGCTTCACCGGCGTATTTCAAGCTGCATGGTGAACCGAAAACACCGGAGGAACTCACGCAACACCGCTGCATTGCCAGCGCCTTGTTTCCGGTGTGGCCGTATAGCGTGAAAGGCAAACGTATTGAAATCGCCGTGCGCGGGCCGCTGGTGTTGACCGGCGGTGACGCGGTGCGCGAGGCGGCGCTGCTGGGGCTGGGCGTTGCGCAATCAAACTGGTGGACCGTACGCCACGATCTGGCTGACGGAAATCTGCGTGAGGTGTTAAAGCCCTACGCGGTGGAAGGCCAGCCGATCAGCGTGGTGTATCCGCCCACGCGCCATGTGCCGCGCAAGCTGCGCGTGATGATAGACTTTCTGGTGGAAATCACGCGCCTATCCGATGGCGCGGACGCGTACCGTTTGCGTAAATAATTTAGCCGTTTGATTCAGGAGAACACCATGCATTTAGGTTACTTCACCATGCCGATGCACCCGGAGGAGCGCAGTTGCACCGAAACGCTGCACGAAGATCGCGAGGCGATCATTCTCGCCGACAAGCTGGGCTTTTATGATGCGTTTGTCGGCGAGCATCTCACCGAGAAAACCGAAAACGTCACCAGCAGCCTTTTGTTTCTGGCGACGCTCATCAGCGACACGAAGACCATCAAGCTTGGCACCGGCACCTGCAATCTGTCGCAGCAGCATCCGGTGATTTTCGCCTCGCACGCGGCGATGTTCGATCACTTGGCCAAGGGGCGGTTTATTTTCGGCATCAGCGCGGGGGCGCTGCCGTGCGACGCCGAGGCGTTGGGTAATCTGCATGAAGACCGCAACAAGATGTTCGCCGAAAGCATCGAGGTGATTTTGGCGATCTGGGAGCGTGATCCGCCGTATAACATTGATTTCCCGAATAACCGCTACAAGGTGTCGGTGGAAAAAATGCAGGATGCCAACATCGGTCGCGGGCATCTCTATAAGCCGTATCAAAAACCGCGGCCGGAAATCGTCGGCACGGTCGTAGCACCTTTCTCCAAGGGTGTGATCCACATGGGCCAGCGCGATTTTCATCCGTTGTCGGCGAATTTTTTGTTCTCGAAATGGTTGCCGAGCCATTGGGCCAATTACGCCGAAGGCAAAAAGAACGCGGGCCAGGTGGCCGACCCCGCCGACTGGCGCATCGCGCGCACGATATTCGTGGCCGACGACGAAGCCACGGCCAAGTGCTACGGCCGCGATGATGCGAACAGCCCGTATCGTTATTACTGGAAGCAGCTCACCTACAAAATGATGAAGGCCAAGCGCCACGTCATTTTCAAGAACGATCAGTCGGAACCCGATTCGGCGATCACCGAAGATCGCGTGCTCGACAATCTGGTGATCTATGGCACGGTGAACAGCGTGGTCGATCAGATACTCAAGCTGCGCGAGCAAACCGGTGAGTTCGGCGAGCTTGTTTACGCGGGCATGGATTGGGTTGATCCCAAACTGGCGAAGCGCTCGATGGAGTTGATGGCGACGGAAGTGATGCCGCGCGTGAATGCAGCTATCGCGCGCGAGGGCAAGGCCGTGAAGGTGGCTTGAATTTTTATTCAATCAAGAGAGCAAGCGATGGAACACGGATTTGTATATACGCGACTCCCGCGTCAGGTGGCGCGGTGATGATGAAGACGCTTTATTTTGTGTCGGCGCTGGTGCTGTACGTGAATGCCTCGTTCGCGCACGCGCAGCAAACCGCCGAGGCCTACCCCGCACGCCCGATACGCCTGGTGAATTCACTGTCAGCGGGTTCCGCGGGCGACCGGTTGGCGCGCCAGTTTGCCGATGCCTTGTCGCCGCGCCTGAATCAAAAAGTGCTGGTGGATAACCGCCCCGGCGATGGCGGCAATATCGCGGCACTTGCGGTGGCCAAGGCGCCGGCGGATGGTTATCTGCTCCTGTTCAGCTCCACCGCGTCCCTGGCGATCCAGATGACCTATGGTAACTCTGGTAACTCTGGCGCGGGCACGCTTGCCTATGATCTGCGCCGCGACTTCGCACCCATCTCCACCGTGGCGCAGATACCCAACGGGTTTTTTGTCACGCCGGTGTTCACCGGCGACTCCTTGCAGTCGCTGGTGAAAGAAGCCAAGGCGCAGCCCGGTAAGTTGACCTGCGCCTCGTCGGGTGTGGGCGGCCTGCTGCATCTGACCTGCGAGTTGTTCAAGAAATCCGCCGGCGTGGATGTGCTGCACGTGGCCTACAAAGGCTCGACCGCATTTTTGCCGGAGCTGGTGTCGGGCCGCATCACGCTCGCTTTCGACAACGTGCCGGTGTATGTGCCGCTGGTTAACGCGGGCAAGCTCAAGATACTCGCGGTCACCACGAAGAAGCGCGCCTCGGTGCTGCCGTATGTGCCGACCACTGCGGAACTCGGCATGCCGCAACTGGAATCGATGGGATTATTCGGCTTGCTCGCGCCGGCGCGCGCGCCGGAGGCGGTGGTGAAAATGTTGAGCACGGCGTCGGTCACGGCGTTGCAGCAACCCGCGTTGCGCGCGCAGAGTTCGAAGGAAGGCGTGGAGCCCGGCGGCAGCGCGCCGCAAGGCCTGCGCGATCAGATCGACGGCGAAATCAACAAATGGGCGCGGGTGATTAAGGACGCCAATATCGGGCGCGAGTGATGTTATATAACTTATTGTTTTTAAAAGAGAAATAATGTTTTCGCCAACGATGTTTCGTTTGACGGGAATCGTGCTGGGCGCCGCACTGACGACTGCGGCTACCGCACAAAAATTCCCTTCACGCCCCATCCGCATGATTACCGCCACCACCATCGGCTCCGGCTCGGACGTGATCGCGCGTCTGCTTGCGGTGCGATTGACCGAGGCGCTGGGCCAGCAAATCGTGGTGGACAATCGCGCGGGCGCCAGCGGACTCATCGGCGCCGAACTGGTGGCGCGCGCCGCGCCCGACGGCCACACGTTGTGGATGGCGACCATGACGCAACTGATCAGCACCACGCTGTATCAGCGCTTTTTGATGTCGAAAGAGTTTGCCCCGGTGGGGCAGGTGGCTTCAACGCCGTTTGTGATCGCGGTGAGCGGGGGGCTGCCGATTAAATCGATCGCCGAGTTGATCGCTTACAGCAAGGCGCGGCCGGGACAACTGCTGTATGGTTCCGGCGGGCAGGGCACCACGCCGCATCTGTGCATGGAATTGTTCAAATCGATGACCGGCGCGGACCTCACGCACGTGCCGTACAAAAGCAGCGTGGTTGCGCTGGGCGACATGATGGGCGGGCAGATGCACAGCACCTGTACCGCGGCGCCGTCGATTACGCCGTTTGTGCAGGGCGGCAAGGTGCGCGTACTGGGTGTGACCACGCGCACGCCGACCCGGCTCGCGCCGGGTGCTGTGCCGATCAGCAATAGTGTGCCGGGCTACGAACTGGTGGGTTGGTACGGCGTGCTGGCGCCGCTGGCCACGCCGAAAAATATTATCGATCGCATCAATCAGGAATTGGCGAACGTGCTTAAAATCCCGGAAATGCAGGAGCGTCTGATCGCGGTGGGCGCGGAAGCGGCGCACACCGCGCCGGCGGATTTCGGCGCGTTTTTGCAGCGCGAAAATGTGCGCTGGAGCAAAGTGTTGAAGGATGCGGGCATCAAGCCGACGCCGTAAAAGATACAAGAAACAAGACAAAGGAAACCCATGAATCATTGCATGGCAGCTGCGGCAAGCATGGCGATGTACCTAACGCTGGCGTCTTCGACGGTGGCGGCGCAGGCCTATCCCTCCCGTCCCATACGCTTGCTGACGCCCACCGCCGCCGGCTCCGGCTCGGATGTGGTGGCGCGCATCATCAGCGGCAAACTCACCGAAGTGCTGGGCAAGCAGATCGTGGTGGACAACCGCGCGGGGGTCGCCGGGTTGCTGGCGGCGGAAATCGTCGCCAAGGCGATGCCCGACGGCTACACCCTCGGGATGGTGACGCTGACGCAATTGATGGCGACGGTGCTGTATCAAAAACATCTCATGGACAAGGAGTTCGCGCCGGTGTCGCGCGTCGGTTCGACGCCGTTTGTGATCGTGGCGAGTCCGCAGTTGCCGGTGAAAACCATACCGGAATTGATCGCGTATGCCAAGGCGCGGCCAGGGCAAGTGTTGTATGCCTCCGGCGGGCAGGGATCGACACCGCATCTGTGTACGGAAATGTTCAAGAGCATGACGGGCGTGGATATGCTGCACGTGCCGTACAAAAGCAGCATCCTCGCCGCCACCGACTTGGGCAGCGGCCAAGTGCATATCCTGTGCTCGGCGGTGCCCACGCTGCATGCCACCCTGCAAAGCGGCAAGGCGCGCGCGCTTGGTGTGACCTCGCGCGAACCGAGCAAGCTCGCGCCGGGCGTGCCGACCGTTGCGTCGGCGGTGCCCGGCTACGACATGGATGGCTGGTACGGCATCATCGCGCCGCTGGGCACGCCGAAGGAAATCGTCACCAAGCTCAATAGTGCGTTCGTTCAGGTATTGAAACTGCCGGAAATTCAGGAACGTTTATTGGGCGTGGGCGCCGAGGCGCTGAGTTCCACGCCTGCGGGCCTGGGCGATTTTTTGCGCAGCGAAACGCAGCGCTGGAGCAAGGTGATGCGCGAGGCGGGGATCAAGCCGCAATAATCGAGGCCACGATGAAACGCACGCTGATGGCGTTGGGAACGCTGCTGACTACGGGGATTTGCGCCGCGCAAGCCTATCCGGTGCGCCCGATCCGGCTGGTGACGGCCAATCCGGCGGGGTCCGGCTCCGATGTGGTGGCGCGCGTGATCGCGCCGAAGCTGAGCGAATTACTGGGCCAGCAGGTGGTGGTCGATAATCGCCCCGGCGCGAGCGGCCTGATTGCCGCGGAACTGGTGGCGCGCGCCGCGCCCGACGGCTACACGGTGTGGATCGTCACCATGACGCAACTCATCAGCACCACCACCTACGACCGGTTTCATTTGTCGAAGGGCTACGCGCCTGTCGGCATGATCGGCGCGACGCCATTCATCATTGTTACCGGGCCGTCGCTGCCGGTAAAAAGCACGGCAGAGTTTATTGCATACGCGAAGGGCAAACCCGGCTTCGTGATGTACGGCACCGCCGGCAACGGCACCAGCGGGCATCTGTGCATGGAATTGCTCCAATCAATGACCGGTCTGAAGCTCGTGCATGTGCCGTACAAGGGCAGCATGATGGCGTTGACCGAGGTGATGGGCGGGCAGATGCACAGCACCTGCACGGCGGCGCCCACGGTGTCGCTGGTGGCGAACCAGCCCAAGGTGCGCGTGCTGGGCGTGACTTCGCCGAAGCCCACCGCGCTGGCGCCGGGCGTGCCGACCATCGCGGAAGCGCTGCCTGGTTTTGAACTCATGGGCTGGTACGGCATGCTCATGCCGCCGGGCACGCCGGCGCAATTTGTCACGCGCTGGAATCAGGAAATCACCAGGGCGGTGACCACCGCCGAGGTGCGCGAACGCATGCTGACCGTGGGCGCGGAACCCACGCCTTCGACGCCGGCGGAGTTCGGCGCGTTTCTGAAAAAAGAAACCGAGCGCTGGAGCAAGTTATTGAAGGAGGCAGGGGTGAAACCGCAGTAGGCGCGCCTATTTCTTCTCGCCCAAAATAAACGACGTGGCCGCCCAACTGATAAAACTGTAGACAATCGCGCCGAATACCGCCGGCCAGAATCCGGCGATGGTGAAGCCTTTGACAAAGGACGCGACAAACCACAGCAGCAGCCCGTTCAGCACGAAGATAAATAGCCCCAGCGTGATGACCGTGACCGGCAGCGTGAGCACAAACAATATCGGGCGGATGATGGTGTTAAGGATGCTCAGGATCAGCGCGACGATCAAGGCTGTGTAAAAACTTTCAATTTTTATTGAGTCAAATAAATACGGCAGTGCGAACAGGGCGGCTGCGTTGATTAGCCAGACCAGTAGTAGTTTCATCATTGTTTATCCAGTGATTGCAGCGAAATATCCGTCAGCGCCTGCAACCAGTCATGCCGCTCGTTCAAACACGGGATATAGTTGTATTCACCACCGCCGGCGTCTTTGAAAATCTGCTTGCCTTCGATGGCGATTTCTTCAAGGGTTTCGAGGCAGTCGCCGACGAAGCCGGGGCAGATCACATCCACGCGCCCGGTTTTATGTTCGCCGAGTTCGGTGAGCACATCGGCGGTATAGGGCTTGATCCACTCGGCGCGGCCAAAGCGCGACTGAAAACAAATCTGGTATTGGTGTTCGCCCAGTTTGAGTTTTTCGGCAAGCAGCTTGCCGGTGGCGAGGCAATGTTGCTGATACGGTTCGCCGCGAGCTATGGTGTATTGCGGCACGCCGTGAAAGCTCATCACCAGTTTGTCGGGGCGGCTGGCGGTGCGCATCTGGAATTCGCGCACGCTGTTGGCGAGTGCGTCGATGTAGCCGGGATGGTCGTGAAAATTGTCGACGGTGCGCACCTCGGGGTGATAGTCGAGTGCCTTCAGGGCCGCCGTGGCGGCATCCAGCGCGGTGGCGGTGCTGCTACGGGCGTATTGCGGGTAGAGCGGTAGTAGTACCAGGCTACGAATATTTTTCTCTTTAAAAACAAGGAGTTGCGACTTAATCGACGGTTCGCCATAACGCATGGCGTAATCTACGATCACGTCGCGGCGCCCGCGTTCGCCGAGGTAGCCGCTGACAAATTTGGATTGTGCAACCGTGTGTGCGCGCAGCGGCGAGCCCTCGCGCGTCCAGATCGATGCGTAACGTTTCGCCGATTCCTTGCTGCGTTTGGGCAGGATGAAAAGATTGAGTATCACCCACCACGCCAGCCGTGGAATTTCGACCACGTAAGGGTCGGACAGAAATTCCTTCAGATACTTGCGTACCGCCGCCGGCGTCGGCTCGGCGGGCGTGCCGAGGTTGATGAGGAGTATGCCGGAGGTCAATGCTGACGGGTGTTGCTTAGTGCTGTGACAACGCGCTCGACAGCAGCTTCGCGGTGATATCCACGATCGGTATCACGCGTTCGTAGGCCATGCGCGTGGGGCCGATGACGCCGACGGTGCCGACGACCTTGCCGTCAACTTCATAGGGCGCGGTGACGACGCTGCATTCATCCAGCGGCGACAAGCCCGCTTCGCCGCCGATAAAGAGTTGCACGCCTTGCGCGCGGCTGGAAATATCCAGCAGCTGCAGCAGCCCGGTTTTGCGCTCGAACAAATCGAACAGGTTGCGCAGCCGCGCCATGTTCGACGACAGATCGTCGATATTGAGCAGCTTGTTTTCGCCGGAGATTACGACTTCGGTTTCCGTCTCGGTTTCCACGCGGCTGCTGGCGTCGAGCGCCGCAGTCATAAGCCGGGTCATGTCTTCGCGCAACTCGCGCAGTTCCTGCTGAATGCGGCTGCGGATTTCGACGAAGGTTAGCCCGGCGAAGTGCTGGTTAAGGAAGTTCGCCGCTTCGGTCAGCTCTGACGGCGAGTAGGCTTTTTCGGTGAGGATGATGCGGTTTTGCACGTCGCCTTCGGGCGTGACAATAATCAGCAGCAGCCGCTTGTCCGCGAGACGCAAAAACTCGATGTGGCGAAAGCCCGCGCTGCGCCGCGGTGTGACTACCACGCCGGCAAAGCGCGTGAGTTCCGACAGCATTTGCGAGGCGGACGCCACCAGCTTTTGCGTGTTGTCGGGATGCAACTGGCCTTCGAGCTGATTGATTTCAACGCGGTCCAGCGGCTTGATGGTCAGCAGCGTATCGACAAAAAATCGATAGCCGCGCGCCGTGGGTACGCGTCCGGCGGAGGTGTGCGGGCTGGCGATGAAGCCCATGTCTTCGAGATCCGCCATCACATTGCGGATGCTCGCCGGCGATAAATCCAGCCCGGCGACTTTCGACAGCGCACGCGAGCCGACCGGCTGGCCGTCGGTGATGTAGCGCTCCACCAGCGTTTTTAACAGCAGTTGCGCGCGATCATTCATCGGGTTGGA
>CAMDDY010000207.1 GCA_945893125.1 Bordetella parapertussis | reverse complement strand
ATGTGCCGTACAAAGGCGCTTCGCCAGCGCTGGTGGATGTGGTGGCGGGTCATATTGAAATTTATTTCGGCGCGATGGTTTCCACCATTCCGCATGTAAAAAACAAGCGCGTGCGCGCACTGGCGATGACCAGCGCGAAACGTTCGCCCGCGGCGCCGGACATCGCGACCTTGCAGGAGCAGGGTTTCAAAGGCTTTGAAACCGGCTCGTGGTTCGGGCTGCATGTGCCCGTTGCCACGCCGCGCGACATTGTGAGCAAGCTGCATGCTGAAACCTTGCGCGCGATTGGCTTGCCGGAAATCCGTAACCGCATGCAGCCGGAAGGCGCTGAATTCATAGGCGATACCTCCGAGCAATTTACCGCCTACATCCGCGCGGAGATCGAAAAATGGGGCAAGGCGGTAAAAGTCTCCGGGGCGAAACCGGAGTGAAAACGGCAGTGTTTGGTTTTGAGTGTTTAGGGTTGAGTTCACGCGCGCTGATGATGGTGCTTGCGGGTTCCACCTCGCTCCACGCCGCCGACTATCCCTCGCGCCCGGTGCGCTTGATTGTTGGTTTTCCGCCTGGCGGCGCGGCGGATATTCTGGGGCGGATCGCGGCAATGCCGTTGACCGAACGCCTGGGCCAGCAGGTGGTGGTGGACAATCGCGGCGGCGCGGGAGGCTTGGTGGCCACGGAACTCGCCGCGCGCGCCACGCCTGACGGCTACACGCTGCTGTTTACCTCGATGCCGCACGTCATCAATCCGCATCTTTACAAGAAAGTGCAGTACGATGCGATGCGTGATTTTGCGCCAGTGGTGCAGTTTGTCACCAGCCCGCTGATGATGGCGGCGAATGCGTCGCTGCCGGCGAAATCGGTAAAGGAACTGATTGCCTATGCCAAATCACGACCGGCGCCGATGAATTATGCGTCGAGCGGCAGCGGCGCGTCGAGCCATCTCGCGATGGAATTGTTCCGCTCGATGGCGGGTATTGAAATGAATCACATCCCGTACAAGGGCACGGGGCCTTTGCTGACGGATCTCATTTCAGGGCAAATCGTGCTCACCATCGCCAGTGCGGTGCCGCTGACACCGCAGGTCAAGGCAGGAAAACTGCGCGGCATGGCGGTGACCGGACCGAAACGCTCGCCGCTGTTTCCGGATTTGCCCGCCATCGCCGAGACGGTGCCGGGCTATGAAGTGGTGAACTGGTTCGGCATTCTGGCGCCGGCGGGCACGCCGTCCACCATTGTCGCGCGCATCAACAGTGAGTTGAACAAGGCCTTGGCCGCGCCCGCGCTCAAGGACACGTTGCGGGCGCAAAGCGCCGACGGATCGGGTGGTAGTTCCGAAGAGTTTGCGCGCATTATCCGCGCGGATTTTACCAAGTGGGCGAAGGTGGTACGCGATTCCGGCGCACGCGTGGATTAGCCCGGTGATATCACTTCCCGATCCGCGACTATGGCGCACGCCGCCGGCTGATTCACGCCTGCATGCACTGGCAGCCGCAAGCCTAAAGGGCGACGTGGCCGCGCGTGCCGCGCTACGTCTCGAATTGGATACCGTGCTAGACAGCGGCGTCGATGACACGTTGCAAGCCTTGTTGCGCGACGCGCCCTCGGCGGACTGCTACCGGCATCTTCAGCAGATGCTGGCCAAGCTGGTGAATAAGCCGGAGCGCGGCGAAGGCGTGATCGCACGTTTGTTTGCGATACCGCTTGTAATCGTTGCCGGCGCAAAGAAACAACTGCACTTGCCCGATGCGCTGCCGGACATTGCAGCGGTGAGCGCCTTGCTGGAACGGCACGGCGTAATCGGAAGCGGACGAAATTTCGGCTTTGGCAATGCATTGGTTTCGATGGAGACGCTCGATGGCCTGCACCCGCGTCTGCTGCGGCAATTCGCCGCGCAGTTGCGCACCGGCGGTGCGCCGCTGGAACTCGCCGGCAGCGCGATCAGCATCGCGCCGGGTCGCGAACAGGTTTACCTGCGTTTTCTGGTGGGTGCGAGCGTGGCGCCCGCGCACGTGCCTTCAGAGATGGAAACCGGCGCGGTGGTGGGCTTGTGGGGCATGCCGTTGACAAAGTTGCTGGCACAACAACTCGCGCAGCCGGGTTTGGAAGTATTGCCGATCGCGCGCGCACCGGTGGCGCTGTATCTCGCGTCGGATGCGGGCCGCGCGGCGCAGATTGAACTCGCGTTCAGTCTTTTCCTGAGTAACGAAGTGCGAAAATTTCGCATGAGTGTGGGGGATCCGTCGGTGGTACTGTCGGCGCATCGCACGGTTGATGGCGGCGGGGAGATACGCGTGAGCCTGAGTTCGCCGTTTGATGAATCGATGCTGGAAGGATTTCGGTGGCCGCTCTATCCGCCGGATGATCGAAATGAAATAGTCAATAAAATCATAGGTTTACTAGAGGAATGTCGGCTCAACAACCGGTGTTCGCTGGCCATGCTTGCAGGTGACCTCAATACGCGTGGCGGGCGTTTTCTATCGGCGCGTGACGCGGATCAGATGGAAGCCGCACCGCGCCCGCACTGACACGCGTTATAGCCAGCCTTTGTGCCGCAGAAACAGTATCGGCCCCACGGCCACCAGGATCATGAGTCCGATAGCCATCGGATAGCCCCATAACCATTTCAGCTCCGGCATATGATCGAAATTCATGCCATAGATGCTGGCGATCAAGGTGGGCGGCATCAGCACCACCGACAGAACGGTAAACACATTGATGCGCCGGTTGTGCGCGATGTTGATCATGCCGATGGCGGCGTCCATCAGAAACTTGGTGCGGTCGGCGAGAAAGTCCGAGAAGTTCATCAGCGATTCCACGTCGCGCAGCACTTCGTTCATGGTTTCGAGATTGACCGCGATGTCGGTGTTGCGCGAGAGGTTGGAATACGCGCGCTTGTTTTCCATGAAGCCCAGGCGCGCCTTGCCGTTGATATCTTCGATGCGCGCCAGCGATTCCAGCGCCAGGGGCAGCTCGCGCGATTTGGTTCTGAAAATACTGCCGCTGACGCCATCAAGGTCGCGTTGCAGTTTTTCGTAGGTATCGGCCATCATGCCGACGCGCGTGGCGACCAGTCCCAGCAGCATGCTCGCCGGATTCGGGAATTCATCGGCGTTTTTTGACACTTGGGAATAGAAGCCGCGGATTTCCGGCAGCTCGTCGGTGCGCAGGGTAAACAGGCGGTTATTGTTAATCGTGAAGGCGACATTGACGTTGCGCGCCAGGCCATTTTCCAGCGCGAGAAAATACAGATTGATGTGCATGCCGGTTTCGTCGCGGTAGTAGCGCGAACTGGCTTCGATTTCGCCCAGTTCCTCGATGAATTGCAGTTCCTGGTTGAATTGCTCCTTGACCCAGTTGCGTTCCTGGTCCGTCGGATCGTTCAAATCCATCCACACGGCGTCTTGCGGCAAATCCGCACGCAGATTGACCAGCTTGCGGGTGAGCGTTTGGCCGCTGCGCGTGTAGGCTGTTAGCATTGCGTCTCCCTCGCGTATGTATTTGCGCGCATTCTAGCCCCAGTTACGCTCAATGCCCAAGAAAAATAGTGTCGTGAACGCCGTACCCTATGCCGCACTGACGCCGGAATGCCTGCTCGATGCCATCGAGACCACCGGCCTGCGATGCGACGGACGCCTGAGCGCGCTCAACAGTTATGAAAACCGCGTCTATCAGGTATGGCTGGACAGTGGCGAGAGCGTGGTGGCGAAGTTCTACCGGCCACAACGCTGGAAGCGCGTGGCGATTCTCGAAGAGCACGCGTTTGCCTTGGAGCTTGCCGGGGCGGAATTGCCGATTGTGGCGCCGATGCGGCTCAAGGGCCGCACGCTGCATGAACACGCCGGCTTCCTGTTCGCGCTGACGCCGCGCCAGGGCGGACGCACGCCGGAGTTCGAGGATGAAGAAACGCTACGCTGGTTGGGGCGTTTTATCGCGCGCATCCATGCGATTGGTGCGCTGGATGATTTCCAGGACAGGCCGACAATCGGGTGGAAAGAGTTTGGCGAGGCGCCGGTGCGCTACGTGCTGGATCACGATTTTGTGCCGCCTGACCTGCGCGTGGCGTATGAAAGCACGGCGCTGGATGTGATTGAACGGGTGAAGAATCGTTGGGATGATGCAGGGCGGTTCAGTACGCTGCGGCTGCACGGCGACTGTCACGCAGGCAATATTCTGTGGACCGACGCGGGCCCGCATTTTGTCGATCTCGACGACGCGCGCATGGGGCCTGCAGTGCAGGACATCTGGATGTGGCTCGGCGGTGAACGTGATGCGCAACAACAGCAGCTCGCGGCGATCATCAATGGTTATCGCGAGTTTTTTGATTTTAATCCGGCAGAGCTGGCGTTGATCGAACCACTGCGCACGCTACGCATGGTGCATTACGCCGGGTGGCTGGCGCGCCGCTGGGAAGACCCGGCGTTCCCGCAAAGCTTTCCGTTTTTTAACACCCAGCGCTACTGGCAGGATCATATTCTTGCGTTGCGCGAGCAGGCGGCGGCGCTGGATGAGCCGCCGCTGGAGTTGATGCGGTGAACCTGGTGTTCAAAGCGCTCGCGGTCGTAGCGCTGGCTTACGCTGCACTGCTGGCGCTGATGGTGTGGTTTCAGCCCAAGCTGGTGTACTTTCCGATGAAAGGCGCGTACGACGCGACGCCGCAAGCACAGGGGCTCGCGTTCGAGCGCGTCACTGTGGCGACCGAGGACGGCGAACAGCTTGCGGCGTGGTGGATACCCGCGCCCACGCCAGCGCGCGGCAGCGTGCTGCTGTTTCACGGCAACGCCGGCAATATTTCGCATCGCACCGACTACGCCAAAATGTTTTACGGCCTGGGCTACCACACGCTGCTGGTGGATTATCGCGGCTACGGCGACAGCACCGGCGAGCCATCGGAGCAGGGCACGTATCGCGATGCGCTGGCAAGCTGGCAGTGGCTGGCTGCGCGCGGCATCCATGCGCCGGACATCGTGATCTTCGGCGAGTCGCTCGGCGGCGGCGTAGCAACGTGGCTCGCAGCGCGGCATCCACCGCGCGCGCTGATACTCGCCTCAACCTTTACCTCGATACCCGATCTCGGCGCGCAAGTTTATCCGTGGCTGCCGGTGCGCTGGATCAGCCGCATTCATTACAACAATCTCGGCCATCTGGAAAAGATTCGTGCCCCGGTGATGATCGCGCACAGTCCCGGCGACGATCTCATTCCGTATGCGCATGGCCGGCGCTTGTTTGAGGCCGCGCATGAGCCCAAGACGTTTTTGGAATTAGGCGGCGGACACAACGACGGCTTTGTGTTTACGCGCGAGGCGTGGATTAAAGCGGTGCAGGATTTTTTGCAACGCCATGTTGAAAAATAAGTATTAATTTACTCTGGCTACCACGTACTCCGCAATTGCCAGCGAAGAAGTAAGCCCCGGTGATTCAATCCCATACAGCGCAACCAGCCCGTTCACGCCATGCACCTGGGCATCGTGAAAGGTGAAATCCTGCACCGGCTCGCTAGGCCCGGTGATGCGCGGGCGGATGCCGGTGTAGCCCGGTTGCAGCGTGCCGTACTGTAAGTCGGGATAGTAGTGGCGGATGGCTTTGTAGAATGAGGCTTCGCGGCGTTCGTCGAACTGGTAATCCACGCGGTCGATCCATTCAAAATCCGGGCCGAATTTGACACGACCGCCGAGATCGATGGTGACATGCACACCCAGCCAGTCGGGCCGCGCCACTGGGTAAATCAGCCGGTTGAACGGTGATTTGGTGGTCAGCGTGTAGTAGTGGCCGATGGCGTAATAGGTGGGTGGAATGGTGGCTGCGGGGATGCCCGCGATGCTGCGTGCCACATCCGGCGCCTTGAGGCCCGCGCTGATGATGACGGTGCGGCATTTCACCGTCATCGGTTCCGCGCCGCCGACATCCAGCACGATGCCGTCGCTCCCGTTACCAAGCACGCGGCCGCCCAGTACCGGGCTGGACAGCGCCAGCATCGCGCCGCGATCCTCGGCTTCGCCCAGATACGACAGCATCAGTCCGTGGCTGTCGATGATGCCGGTGGAGGGCGACAAAAACCCCGCGACGCAGCGCACCGCCGGCTCCATTTCGGCGAGTTCGGCGGGGGTGAGCATGCGCAGATCGTCCACGCCATTGGCTTCGGCTTGCGCTTTGTATTTTTTCAGGCCCGCAACTTCCGTTTCGTCGCAGGCGACGATGACTTTGCCGATGCGCTGGTGATTGACATTGTGCTCGGCGCAATAGTGATACAGCGCCTTGCGGCCCGGCACGCACAGTTGCGCCTTCATCGAGCCGGAAGCGTAGTAGATACCGGCGTGGATGACTTCGGAGTTGCGTGCGCTGGTGTGGGTGCCGAAGGCGTCTTCGGCTTCGAGGATGACGACTTCGCGTCCGCTCATTGCAAGCTTGCGAGCGATTGCCAAGCCTACGACACCTGCGCCGATAACGGCGCAATCAATGGTTTCCATGATGAGAATTGGGTTGCTTGAGAAAGCCGCAATTCTACCGCGCCGGCACAGGGCGTCGTACACTCGCGGCATGCTGCATTGGGACACCAATACCATCCGTCATTCGCCGCTGTTCGAAGCATTGCGTCATCACGGCGCGTGCGGTGATGTGCTGGGCGGAAATGATTGGCCCGCATTGGCGAATTTGCAGGCGATGGTCAACGCTTGCGGCGTGATGTCGGGCGGCGGTCAGCCGTTGCGTCTGGTGGCACAGAGCGCTCGCGCGGGTGCGTTCGAGGATCGTTATGAGGTGCGCATTTTCCGCGAAGGTGCGTTGCAACTGCGTGCGCAAAACTGGCACGATTTATTCAATCTGCTGGTGTGGATGGCGTTTCCGTTGACCAAGGCGGCCATCAATGCGCGTCACTATCGGGCGCTGCTGGCACGGCAGACGTGCGGCACGCTGAATCGCGGCCCGGCGCAAGACGCGCTGACGCTGTTCGACGAGAGCGGCGTGATCGTGCTGTCGGACGATGCTGATTTATTGCAGGACGTGCGCGACTTTGCCTGGAAGCAATTGTTCTGGCTGCGCCGTGATCGCGTGCAGAAACATTTCCACTGCATCATTTTTGGCCACGCGCTCTATGAAAAAGCGCTACAGCCCTTTGTGGGAATCACGGGACGCGCCATCCTGCTGGAAGGCGGACACGTCCTTCAGGTATCGCCTCGTTCAGATCGTGAGTCCTGGTCGTGGGAAACACTGGACGCACGCCTTGCTCATCGCGTGGCGGATGAAGCCTCATTTCTGACCACACGGGACCTCGCCCCTTTACCGCTGCTTGGTATTCCGGGCTGGTGGCCCGCGAATCGTGCGGAAGACTTTTATGACAATACCGCGTACTTTCGGGCCGGACGGCGGGGACGGGCGGCTTAACCCGAGCGCGGCGCGGCAGCCGCCGCCACCGTGACTTTGTTCTTGCCGCTGTTCTTGCTGGCATACATGGCGGTATCCGAAGCCTCGAACACGCGATCAAAATCACCGCCGTTATCGGGATACGTCGCCACGCCCATGCTGGCGCTGATCGCCACGCGTTTTTCGCCCACATGCAGTGTCGCGGTCGCGATGCGTTCGCGAATACGTTCAGCCGTGAGTACAACGCCTTCGCCATCGGTGTCCGGCAGCAACACCACGAACTCGTCGCCGCCATAGCGCGACATCAAATCCGACTGGCGCAATTCATGCTGAATTTTTTGCACCATGACCTTGAGCAATTCATCGCCGGCTTCGTGGCCGTGGTTATCATTAACAACCTTTAAACTGTCGGAGTCGATCATGATCACGCTGTACTTGCGTCCGAAGCGCTGGGCGAGACTGTGATTGCGCGCGGCCACCGAGAGAAAAGCGCGGCGATTCAGCGAACCGGTGAGTTCGTCGGTTTCAGAAAGTGTTTTAACATGCGCCATGGCGCGACGCGTGTCGGCCGACAGCATGGTGGTGATATAGGCCACCAGCAGCATGGGGGCGAACTGCGCGACAAACTCGGCGCTGGCCGTCGGGAATGATGAACTGTGTTTCGTGGGATAACCCAGCCACACGTAACAACCCCCAATGACGATCATGCTGGCAATGGTGGCGAAGCGGCCCAGTGTTAATGAACTGGTGATGATGACCAGCAGGTATAAATTGACCAGCGGACTGGACAGACGGCCTGTATAGAACAATACCCAGGTGATGAACACAATCATCATGCCGGTTTCGATGGCGAGCTTCCAGTAGGATTCCTGCCGGTAGAAATTGACATAACGGAACAGCAGCACAAACGCGGTATAAAAAAACATCGCCATCGCGAGCGCGGCGGACGATACCTGGTCGGGAGACAGCGCGAGCTGAAACAGCAGCACCAGTATCAGCAACAGCCACTCAATCTCGGCGATGGTGCGGGTAAATCCGCGCAGCTCGTCGGTCGTGAGGTCAGGCGAGAAGATAAAGTTGCTGTGCATCGCGGCGTTTGTAGACGATTCAGTGGATTGTAAATTAATGGCTGGAAAGGCGTATTGATTTCGCGGGGTATCGCCGGGATCGTGTCGAAAATCGCATAGACGATGGGTCGCGAGTTCAAATTCGAAGTGCAACTCTGATTAATAGGTTGGGTGGGCGAGGTGCGATAGCATCCGAGCCCCTCGACCACCAAGTTAAAGTTGCCAAGAATGAACTACACACACCTCACCCAAGACGAACGGTATCA
>CAMDDY010000206.1 GCA_945893125.1 Bordetella parapertussis | reverse complement strand
AACACATGCGGTTACTTTTTGGCGTCGTTAAGGCCCCAATCATAATCCAGATGTTTGATTTCGGCCTTGCCGTCGCGGATGATTTTCTGCTGTTCGGCGTTGTCGCTGAACAAGTTCGCGTATTTGGCGAAGAATTGCTCGCGCGACTTGATACCTTTTAATCCGCTGGTGAAATCCACCGCATACCACTTGAAGATTTCCGATACTTCCAGCGCGTTGCCGGCGGCGTTGTAACGGTTGCGTGATTTGTCCGACAGAAAGCGCGTGACCTGTTCTTCCAGTTGCGTATCCAGCTTGTCGGCGACGAATGCTTCTTCGCGCAGCATCGGGCAGCCTATCGAGGCGCAATTTACCGCCATGTGAATACGCGGGTCGTCGTACACACCCTTGGCGCGGATGGTGTCGTGCTCGATGCTGTCGAGCGCGAACTCGCGGCCAAACAGTTTGAAGAATTTATCCTTGAACGGATTGCCGAAGACTTTGCCGTAATCCCACACCGATTTGATGTTGGGGTAGCGCAGCAGAATTTTTTCGACCATGTGCGCGTTGTAGGCGTTGATCAGAAACGCGAGCTGCTGGTTTTTGTTCCAGCCTTTGAAGTCGGCCTCGCTGACCTTGGAGAGGGTTTCGAGATAGGTTTTTAGCGCCGCGCGATCCTTGGCGATTTCCGCGTAGCGCACCTGCGAGGCCTTGCCGCTGTCGATCACCACCACGTATTTTTTCAATAACCCGTTCCACGAGGCGTGCGTGTGGTCGAATTGCGCCAGCGCCGCCGTGGCTGTAAACAAGCATAACGAAAGTATCGTAAGTATATGTTTATAAAACATTTTTTATCCTGCTGTAATTAGTGACGTTCAGTCTGTGGTGCGGCTTTTGTGCCTTGCCCCAGCAACCCAAAGGCAGCGCCGGCCACTGCACCGATACCGCCCGCGCCGCGCCGCCACGCATTAAACGCCTCGGCAAAACGCAATTGCTCGCGCGTGGTCTGCGCTTTTTTCCACACGCCCGCCGCGTATTTATTGGCCTCGCCCAGCGTCGGATAAATATGCATGGTGCCGAGTATTTTGTTGAGTCCGAATCCGTGTTTCATCGCCGCGACGTATTCGACCAGCAGGTCGCCCGCATGTTCCCCGGCAATGGTAACGCCGAGGATTTTGTCGCTGCCCGGCGCAGTGATGACCTTGACCAGGCCGTGCGCTTCGCCGTCGGCAATCGCCCGGTCGAGATCGTCGATGCCGTAGGTGGTGACTTCGTGCGGAATGTTTTTCTCGCGGGCTTCGGTTTCGTTCAGCCCCACGCGCGCGACTTCCGGATCGGTAAAGGTACACCACGGCACCACCGAGTAATCGACCTTGAATTTTTTGAAGTTGCCGAACAGCGCATTCACCGCGCAGTACCACGCCATGTGGGCCGCCGTGTGGGTGAACTGGTAGGGGCCGGCCACGTCGCCGCAGGCGTAGATGTTCGGATAGATCGTTTCCAGATACTCGTTGACTTCGACCACGCGCTGCGCGGGAATGCCGAGTTCCTCAAGGCCGTACCCCTTGAGATTGGCGATGCGCCCCACCGCGCACAGAATCTCGTCGAAGGCGATGCGCGTTTCGGCGCCGTTGTTTTCCACCACCAGGAATTTCTCGCCGTTTTCGACAACGACTTGTTTGGCTTTGTGATTAACGAGAACGTTGATGCCTTCCGCCTGAAAGCGCTTGGTGACCAGATCAGATACTTCCGGGTCTTCACGAATCAAAATCCGCGGCAGCATTTCCACTTGTGTGACCTGCGAACCAAAACGCGCAAAGCATTGCGTGAGTTCGGCGCCGATAGGCCCGCCGCCCAGCACGATCAGGCGCTTGGGCAGCGCGCGTAAATTCCATACGTTATCCGAAGTGAGCGGGTTGGCTTCCGCGAGGCCCGGAATCGGCGGGATGAACGGTCGCGCACCAGCGGCGATGACGATATTTTTGGTCGTCAGCGTTTTGCCGCCGACGGTGACTTCCCACGGCGAGACGATCTTCGCCTCCCCCTGAATGCATTCAACGCCCAGCCCGGTGTAGCGCTCGGCGGAATCATGCGGCTCGATATCTTTGACGATGCGTTGCACACGCTCCATCACTTGCGCAAAATCAAACTCCGCGCTGGCCGAGCGGATGCCGAATTCCCGCGAGCGTTTCATGTGCGACAGCAGTTTCGCTGAGCGGATCAGCGCTTTCGATGGGACGCAGCCGGTGTTCAAACAATCGCCACCCAGTTTGTGTTTTTCGATCAGCGTGACTTTTGCTTTGACTGCGGCGGCGATGTATGACGTGACCAAGCCCGCCGAGCCGCCGCCGATCACCACCACGTTGCGGTCATACGACGCGGGGCGTGTCCATTTGGCGTAGACCTTGCGCGCCTTCAACGCATCGAGAAATTTTTTCGCGATCAGCGGGAAAATGCCGAGCAGCACGAATGCGCCGATCAATCCCGCGCCGATCTTGAATTCGCCGAGCTGCGTGCCGGCATAGACGAAGACGAGGGTGCCGGCGAGCATGCCGAGCTGGCTTACCCAGTAGTAGGTGAACGTTTTGATGGAGGTCAGCCCCAGCACCAGATTGACCATGAAAAAAGGAAATGCCGGCACCAGCCGCAGCGCGAACAGATAAAACGCGCCTTCTTTCGCCACGCCGTCGTTGATCGGCTTTAACTTGTCGCCGAACTTGCCCTGCACCCAATCGCGCAACAAAAACCGCGAGGTGATGAACGCCAGCGTCGCGCCGATGCTCGACGCAAACGACACCAGCAGCGTGCCCCACAACAAGCCGAAAATCGCGCCGCCCGCCAGCGTCATGATCGCCGCGCCGGGCAGCGACAGGCCGGTGACCACCACGTACAGCACAAAATAAATCAGTGCCGCCTGCGCCCAGTTCGCCTGCACGTAAGCGGCGATATCCGCTTGTTTTGAAAGGAAAAAGTCTTTGGTCAGGAAGTGGTGGCCGCCGAGGGCGAAAAACGTCGCGATAGCCGCAGCGATGAGGACGAAGACCAACAGCTTGCTACGGTTCATGGGGATTTCCTGGCGTGTTTCAGCTTGGTCGTGCTTGGTCGTTCCAGGGGCGCGCAACTTACGCGTGCCGGTCGCACTCAGCAGCAGCCGCCGCCGTCATAGAAGTAGGTCGAGCCGGTGATGTGGATATCCTGCCGCCCCAGTGCTGCGAGCGCGCCTGCCGTTTTGTCGCACACCGCGAGCGGCTGGTTTTGCGTGAGGTTGTGGCCCTTGAGGTCGTCAAAATTCTCGTCATCGCCAAAGTAGATCGCGGTCTTGCCGGTGAACACGCACGGGCCGTCGGCGGGCATGGGGTCTTTGATGGCGCAGATTTCAACGCTCTCGATAAAAATGATTTGGTCAGTAGCGTAATGGCGCGGCGACAGAATACGATACGGTCGCTTGGCGCGCACTTCGATGGTGCCGAAGCCGATATCGGTCAAGCGCTTGATGTAGCTTGCCAGCGGTATCGCGCCGGTCAGGCACAGCGCGCGCAGGCACTCGTCGTTTTTAAGGAGAGCCGGCATCGGTGTTTCGCACACCGGATCGGACAGAATCAGGCGGCCATGCGGCTTTAACACGCGGTACATTTCGCCGAGCGCGCGCTGAAGATCATCGTCGTGAAAAATATTGAACAGGCAATTTTGCGCCGCGACATCGATAACGCCGTCGGCAATCGGCAGCTTCAACGCGTCGCCCTTGCGCAGATCAATAAAGTTTGATTTGAACCACGGATTCTGCCGTTCGGCCTCGCGCAGATTGTCGCCGCAGGCATTGATCATTTCATCGACCACATCCAGCCCGATCACACTGCCCGCGCGCCGCGAGAAATAGCTGAATTGCAACAACTCCATGCCGCCGCCGACGCCGACATACAGCACCGTGGGATTACCCGCGAGATCGCGCGGATGTACCGTGCTGCCGCAACCGTAGTTCATGGTGAGCATTTTGGTTGGGATCGCCAGTTCCGGCAATTGCCATACCGGCGTGGTGGTGCAGCACAAGCCCTGCTGCGGGCTTAACGCGGCTTCTTTGTAAACATCGCGGGTGGTGGAGAGGTAGGAGTCGTCCATGTTTTCTTTTTATGTGAGTGGTTGGATAGGCAAAGCTATGTGGCCAGCGCGCCGCCGCAACTCGAGCCTTGGCCCGCGGTGCAGCCGTAGCAGTGGTCTTTGACCAAGATGGGATTATTCGTGATGTCCACGCCCATCAGCTCGCGCAGATGCGTGCGCGGCTTATTTTTCCACGCCAGCGGCAGGCCCAGCATCTGATTGAAATCGCAATCGTAGACGTGGCCTTGATAATCCACCGACAGCAGCGTCCGGCACATCAACGCATCCAGGTTTTGCGGTTGATACGCATTTTTCAGCACATCCATGTAATGCGTGAACTGGCCCTTGGAAATCAACGTGCTGCCGAAACGTTGTATCGGCATGTTGGTCAGCACGTAAAGCTCGGTGAATTCAATCCCGAAGCGTGCGCCGAGATGTTTGCGGTAATCGCTTTGCAGAGGGCCTTGCACCGGCGGCAGCGTAGCACCCTGCGGGTTGTAGACCAGGCTTAAGTTGAGCGGCGAGCCGGGCTTGCCATAACCTTTTTGATTCAACAATTGCAACGCGCGAATGCTGGCATCGAACACGCCCTTGCCGCGTTGCTTATCGACGTTTTCTTCGAGATAACAAGGCAGCGACGCGACGATATCCACGCCGTTGTCACACAGAAAATCCGCCAGCGTCTCTTGCTCCGGCTCAAACAAAATGGTGAGATTGCAGCGGTCGATCACCCGCACGCCGATGTCGCGCGCAGCTTTGACGATCAGGCGAAAATGCGGATTCAGTTCCGGCGCGCCGCCGGTGAGATCGAGCGTTTTGATGCCCGCCGCTTTCAGATAGGCAATGACTTCAAAAATGGTTTCCCGGCTCATCATTTCGGTGCGCGTCGGACCGGCGTTGACGTGGCAATGCAGGCAACTCTGATTGCATTTGTAGCCCAGATTGACTTGCAGCGTATCAAGCCGGTTGCGGCGTATGGCGGGGAAGTCGCTGATTTCCATCAGCGGCAGGGTGGCGTGCATGCGGTGCGATCCTGTTTTTGTTTACGACCGGGGCGATAGTTTAGTCTACTCCATGGTCGATCCCTTACACTGGGTTTTCGCGACATTCGAGTATTACCACAATCGCGGAATGGCCACTTGCGGCACTCGCGCATTCTCCGTTGCTTTCATTGACCGCAACCCTATGATTGGGCTACCCTTTCGCACTCTGTGGTCTGCCCGCCACCGCACAGGCATTAATGCCGTTTTATTCCACGCCATGTCCAAGACCGCCAAACCGCAAACCTACGAATCCGCGCTCGCCGAGCTGGAGGTAATCGTGTCGGACATGGAAGCCGGGCAACTGCCGCTGGAAAAATCGCTGGCGGCTTATAAACGCGGCGCGGAACTGCTGAAATTTTGCCAGGGCGCTTTGCAGGATGCCCAACAGCAGGTCAAGATACTCGAAGACGGTGTGCTGAAAAATTTCGGCAACGCGGGGCAGTGATCGCATGACGAAATCCCCCGACTTTCAGGCCTGGGCGGCGGCCGGCCAGAGCCGTGTCGAAGCCGTGCTGCAAAAATTGCTGCCGGCGCCGGAAATCGCGCCGCAACGCCTGCATCAGGCGATGCGTTATGCGGTGCTGGGCGGCGGCAAGCGCGTGCGGCCTCTGCTCGCCTTGGCGGCGGGCGAGGTGTCGCGGGCCGATCCCGAGCGCGCCGCGTTGGCCGGGGCGGCGGTGGAAATTATTCACGCTTAGTCACTGGTACACGACGATTTGCCGTGTATGGACGACGACGTGTTGCGGCGCGGCAAGCCCACGTGTCACGTTGAGTTTGACGAACCCACGGCGCTGCTGGTGGGTGACGCGCTGCAAAGTCTTGCGTTTCAGGTGATAACCGAATACAAACTGTGCGACGATGCCGCCGTGCAACTGGAAATGACCAAACTGCTCGCCATCGCTTCGGGCTCGCGCGGCATGGCGGGCGGGCAGGCGATTGATCTGGCGGCGGTGGGCAAGGTGCTCACGGTGCCGGAGCTGGAATTCATGCATGTACACAAAACCGGTGCGATTATCCGCGCGGCGGCGTTGCTGGGGCTGAAGTGCGGTGCGCCGGTCAGTACGACAGACTACGCGCACGTGGATACCTTCGCGAAGCTGATTGGTCTCGCGTTTCAGGTGGTGGATGATGTGCTGGATGTCGATGCATCGAGCGCCACGCTGGGTAAAACTGCGGGCAAGGACGCCGAGCAGGGCAAGCCCACGTATGTGAGCGCGATGGGACTCACGCGCGCGAAAGCGTTTGCCGAAGAACTGCGTGTCGAAGCCATGAAGTCGCTGGAACAATTCGGCGAGCGTGCGCTGCGGCTGCGGCAGTTGGCCGATTTTATTGTGCTGCGGAAATTCTGATGTATGACTTGCTGAAAATGGTCGATACGCCGCAGGCACTGCGCCAACTGGAGCGCAGCCAGTTGCATCGGCTGGCGAAAGAGCTGCGCGAATTTCTGATTGAGTCGGTAAGCCAAACCGGCGGACATCTGTCGTCGAATCTGGGTACGGTCGAATTGACGATTGCGTTGCATTACGTCTTCAACACGCCGCACGACCGGCTGGTGTGGGATGTCGGCCATCAAACCTACGGCCACAAAATACTTACCGGCCGGCGCGAACGCATGAACACGCTGCGCATGTGGCAGGGGCTTTCCGGATTTCCGCAGCGTACCGAGTCCGCATACGACACCTTCGGCACCGCGCATTCGAGCACCTCGATCAGCGCGGCATTGGGTATGGCGGTGGCGTCCAAACTCGCGGGCGTGCCGCGCCAGGCGGTGGCGATTATCGGCGACGGCGCTCTCACCGCCGGCATGGCGTTCGAGGCGCTGAACAACGCGGGCGACATGGATGTTGACCTGCTGGTGATTTTGAACGACAACGATATGTCGATTTCGCCGCCGGTGGGGGCGTTGAATAAATATCTGGCCAAGCTGATGTCGGGGCGGTTTTATGCCAAGGCCAAGGGCTTGGGCAAAAAGGTGCTGGGCGACATCGCGCGCCGCGCCGAGGAGCACGTTAAAGGCATGGTCACGCCGAGCACGATGTTCGAGGAATTCGGCTTTAACTACATCGGCCCGATCGACGGACACGATCTCGATGCGCTGCTGCCCACGCTCAATAACATCAAGAAATTGAAGGGGCCGCAGTTTCTGCATGTGGTGACGCGCAAAGGGCAGGGCTACAAACTCGCCGAAGCCGATCCGGTGCTGTATCACGGCGTGTCCAAGTTTGATTCCGCCAACGGCATCGCGGGCGGGAAATCCGGCGGCAAACCGGCGTATATGCAGGTGTTCGGCGAGTGGCTGTGCGCGATGGCCGAACACGACAAGCGCTTGGTGGGCATCACGCCCGCGATGCGCGAAGGTTCGGGCATGGTGCAGTTTGCGGCACGCTTTCCCGAACGTTATTTTGATACCGGCATCGCCGAGCAGCACGCGGTGACGTTTGCGGCGGGTCTTGCGTGCGACGGCGCGAAGCCGGTGCTGGCGATTTACTCCACCTTTTTGCAGCGCGGCTTCGATCAATTGATACACGACGTGCAGATTCAGAATCTGCCGGTGGTGTTTGCGCTGGATCGCGCCGGGCTGGTGGGCGCCGACGGTGCCACGCATCACGGCAGTTTTGATTTGTCGTATCTGCGTTGTTTGCCCAACATGACGGTGATGACGCCGTCTGACGAAAACGAATGCTGGCAGATGTTGAGCACGGCGTTCAGCATGAGTTCGCCGGTAGCGGTGCGGTACCCGCGCGGCACCGGGCCGGGCGTTGCCATCGAACGCGATTTCAGCACTGTGCCGGTGGGCAAGGGAGAACTTCGGCGCAGCGGCCAGTCAATTGCCATTCTGGCCTTCGGCTCGATGCTGACGCCGGCGTTGGCGGCGGCGGAAGAATTGAACGCCAGCGTTGCCAATATGCGCTTTGTGAAGCCGCTGGACGCCGAGTTGGTGTTGTCGCTCGCCGACACGCACGAATTGCTGGTGACAGTCGAAGAAAACGTGGTGATGGGCGGCGCGGGCAGCGCCGTGCTTGAGCTGCTGCAGCAGCATCGGCGCAATACCTCGGTGTTGCAATTGGGACTGCCCGACCGTTTTGTCGAACAGGGCGATCCCGCCTTGCAACTGGCGGCGTGCGGCCTCGATAAAGCGGGGCTGTTGAAGTCCATTCGTGACCGTATGGGTAGCGGTGTCGGCGCCCGCGCGGGGCTACAGGCCGTGCGCAAAAACTAGAGCGAAACGGGCATGCCAAACAAACGCAAGATGGTGGACGATGACGATATCGAAGGCTACGCCAAGATAGACCGTTACCACCCGGTAACGGTGAGCCGCGTCGCGGATAAGTATCGCGCCATTCTCAAGGATCTCGGCGAGAACCCGGATCGTGAAGGCTTGCAGAAAACACCGGAGCGCGTGGCGAAAGCGTTGCATTTTCTGACGCATGGCTACGATCTCGATCCGGCCGAGATACTGCGTTCGGCGATGTTCGCCGAAGATTATTCGCAGATGGTAATCGTCAAGGACATCGAAATCTAGTCCATGTGCGAACACCACCTGCTGCCGTTTTTCGGCAAGGCGCACGTGGCCTATATTCCGGAGGGACGCATTGTCGGGCTGTC
>CAMDDY010000205.1 GCA_945893125.1 Bordetella parapertussis | reverse complement strand
GCAGCCGTCCGGTATGTTTTTGCATCCCAGCGTGCCGGCGAAGACTGTGCAGGAGTTCATCGCCCACACCAAAGCCAATCCCGGCAAACTCAACTTCGGCTCGACGGGGCCGGGCAGCAATCCCCACCTAAATGCCGAGCTCTTCAGCTCGATGGCTGGCATCCAGATGACTCACGTGCCGTACAAGGGCGCCGGTCAGGTCGTTACCGCTTTGCTTAGCAACGAAGTGCAGTTTGCATTCATCAACCTAGTTTCGACCATGGCCCATTGGAAAGCTGGGAGACTACGGTTCATCGCTCATGGGGGGGGCAAAGCGTTTGGAGTCCATGCCAGACGTGCCCACCATCGCCGAATCGGGCGTACCCGGCTACGAGGCACATGGTTGGCAGGGCTACATGGCGCCCGGAAAGACGCCGCGACCCATTATCGACCGGCTGCACAAGGAAATCACCGCAGTCGCCAATCTCCCAGATGTACGACGAACCCTCATCTCGCAGGGAAGCGACGTTGTTCTCAACACGCCGGAAGAGTTTGCGAAGATCATTCACGCCGACGCGGAGAAGTGGGGTGTGATCGGGAAGCGTCTCGGCGTCAAACTCGATTGACGCGTAAGCGAGCGTAGAAGGATGGGCAAAGCATAGCGCCCACGCAACTGGTAGACGCATTTACCAAAGCCAATTCCGACTCGCTTGATCGGGCGCGTCGGATGCCACCGCTGCTTCATGATATTCGCGCTGTGCACCACGAACCACACTCGTGCGTTAGACTCTGCGCACGCCCACCGCGCCCAAGCCAAAATAAATGTCCCTAGCCGTACTCCACAGCCGCGCCCTCGCGGGCGTCGCCGCGCCGCCGGTTGACGTTGAAGTGCATCTCGCAAATGGCTTGCCGAGTTTCACCATCGTCGGCCTGCCCGAAGCCGAGGTGAAGGAATCGAAAGACCGCGTGCGCGCTGCTTTGCAGAATGCGCGTTTTGAATTTCCGATGCGGCGCATCACAGTGAATCTGGCGCCCGCTGATTTGCCTAAAGAATCAGGCAGGCTCGATTTGCCGATTGCGCTGGGCATCCTCGCGGCATCGGGGCAAATACCCTCGAATAAATTGAATGATTACGAATTCGCCGGCGAACTGGCATTGACTGGCGCGCTGCGCCCGGTGCGCGGCGCGCTGGCGATGACGCTGGGCGCGTTGAATGATGGCCGTGCGTTCATGCTGCCGGTGGAAAACGCCGCCGAAGCCGCTCTGGTGGAAAACGCCACGGTATATGCCGCGCCGTCGCTGCTGGCGGTGTGCGCGCATCTGCATGGCCAGCAAAAACTCACGCCGTATCAGAGTGAACCTGTCACCACCGAGATTAGCTACGCCGATCTATCGGATGTCAAAGGTCAGGCGCATGCCAAACGCGCACTCGAAATCGCGGCGGCGGGCGGCCACAGTCTGTTGATGGTCGGCCCGCCCGGCACCGGCAAGACCATGTTGGCCTCGCGTCTGCCGGGCATTTTGCCGCCGATGACGCAACAAGAGGCGCTCGAATCCGCAGCCATGCAATCGCTCGGCACGGCGGGCTTTGATGTCGCGCGCTGGAATCAGCGCCCCTACCGCGCGCCGCATCACACTGCATCGGGCGTGGCGCTGGTCGGCGGCGGCAGCAACCCGCGCCCCGGTGAGATTTCGATGGCGATGCACGGCGTGCTGTTTCTCGACGAACTGCCGGAGTTTCAGCGCAGCGTGCTCGAAGTGCTGCGCGAGCCGCTGGAATCCGGGCGCATTGTCATCTCGCGCGCGGCGCGGCAGGCGGAGTTCCCCGCGCAATTTCAACTGGTCACGGCGATGAACCCCTGCCCCTGCGGCTATCTCGGCCACCCCAACGGCAAATGCCGCTGCACGCCCGATCAGGTGGCGCGCTACCGTTCGCGCATCTCCGGCCCGCTGCTGGACCGCATTGATCTGCAAATCGAAGTGCCCGCCTTGCCGCAAGAGGACATGACGCGCCAGGGGCAAGGCGACGGCGACACATCCGCCACCGTGCGCGCGCGTGTCACCGCCGCCCGCGAACGCGCGCTCACGCGGCAGATGAAACCCAACAGCAGGCTCGCCACCCGCGACATCGACAAACACTGCGCGCCCGATGACAAAGGCGAAACGTTGTTGAAGCAGGCGATCAGCCGCATGGGGTTATCGGCGCGCGCGTATCACCGCATCCTCAAGGTGGCGCGTACGATTGCCGATCTGGCGGGGGTGGCGACGATTAGTGCGGCACATATCGCCGAGGCGATTCAATATCGGCGGTTTGAGCGCGGATAGTTAGAATAAGGGCATGCTCGAAGTCATCAACCTCACCTGCACACGCGGCGACCGCACGCTGTTTCGTAACGTGTCGTTCAAACTCGAATCGAGTGGACTGCTGCATGTGGCGGGTGCCAACGGCAGCGGCAAAACCAGTTTACTGCGCATGCTGTGCGGCTTGGGTGCGGTGGACGAAGGCGAGGTGCGCTGGGGTGGTGAACCGATACACGCGCTGCGCGAGGCTTACTGGCGCGAGGTGGTGTATCTGGGGCACGCCAATGCGCTGAAAGATGACCTGTCGGCCACGGAAAATTTGGTGGTGGCTTGCGCGCTTGCAGGCCAGTCCGTAATCCACACTGCCGCAAACGCAGCGCTGGCCGCATTCGGCCTTGCCGCTTGTTCGCATTTGCCGGTGCGCGCGTTGTCGCAGGGGCAAAAGCGCCGCTCTGCCCTTGCGCGACTGGCGCTGTCTACGCACGCGCGACTGTGGATACTGGATGAACCGTTTTCCGCGCTCGATGTGGCTGCGGTCGCCCACCTTGAAAAATTGATTCTCGCCTATGTGGATGGTGGCGGCAGCGTGATTTTCACCACGCATCAGGATGCGGCGATCAGCGCGCGCATTACGCAGCAGGTCGATCTAAGCGACGGAGTGACCGAATGCTAGACGTCATGCGCGGCGTGATCGCGCGCGATCTCACGCTGGCGTGGCGGCGTCGCACCGATGTGTTCACCTCGATGATCTTTTTTGTCATCGTCGCCAGTTTGTTTCCATTGGGCATCGGGCCGGAGCCTAAGTTGCTGCTCGCCATCGGCCCCGGTATCGTTTGGGTGGCGGCGCTGCTGGCGTCGATGCTCGCGTTGTCGCGCTTGTTTGCGAGCGATTACGCCGACGGCACACTGGAACAAATGCTGCTCGCGGCCACGCCGTTGTCGGTGATCGTGATCGCCAAGGTGATCGCGCACTGGATCGCGGCGAATCTGCCGCTGGTGCTGATCGCGCCGCTGCTGGGCTTGCAGTTTGGTTTGCCCGCCGATGCGTTGGCGGTGCTCGCACTCGCGCTCGCACTCGGCACGCCGAGTTTGAGTTTGATCGGCGCCATCGGCGCAGCACTCACGCTCGGTTTGCGCGGCGGCGGCGTGTTGCTGGCGTTGCTGGTGTTGCCGCTGTATGCGCCGGTGCTGATACTCGGATCGCTCGCCGTAGAGGCCACCGCCGCCGGCCTCACCGCACAGCCGTACTTGCTGCTGCTGGCCGCGCTGTCGCTGGGGGCGCTGTCGCTGGCGCCGTGGGCAGCGTCGGCGGCACTCAGGATTTCTTACGAATAAACAATCACTTACGATATAATTCGTGCGCGGTTGATTTACATTAAACTTAGCCTCCCAAACGTACTCCAAGATAGCGCCATGTCCAGCGCCACACCGCAAACCGCCTCTCACGGCATCAACTGGTTCAAGTATTCCTCGCCACAGACTTTTTTTCCGCTGGCAGGCGCGCTTGCGCCGTGGTTTGCCGCGATTGCCGCAGTGTTGTTCGTGGCGGGTCTCTACATTGGATTTTTTGTAGCACCCACCGACGCGCAGCAGGGCGAGTCGTACCGCATTATTTTTATTCACGTTCCCGCCGCATGGATGTCGATGCTGATTTATCTCGCGATGGCATTCTGGGCGGGCATGGGCCTCGCGTTCAACACGCGGCTGTCGGGCATGATGGCGACCGCACTCGCGCCCACCGGCGCACTATTTACGTTCATCGCCCTGTGGACGGGTGCGCTGTGGGGCAAGCCGACGTGGGGCACATGGTGGGTGTGGGACGCGCGGTTGACTTCCGAATTGCTGCTGCTGTTTTTGTATTTCGGTTTCATGGCACTGCAAGCGGCGATGGATGATCCGCGCCGCGCCGACAAGGCCGGTGCGGTGCTGGCGCTGGTGGGGGTGATTAACATTCCGATTATTTATTTTTCGGTGAAATGGTGGAACACCCTGCATCAGGGCGCATCGGTCAGCCTGAAAAGCGCGCCCACCATGGCGGCAACCATGTTCGCGGGCATGATGGTGATGGTGTTCGCGTGCTGGGCGTATGCGATTGCGGCGGCGCTGTGGCGCGTGCGCTGTATCATTCTTGAACGCGAGCGGCGCAGCGATTGGGTCAACGACTATCTGGGGACGCAGAAATGAACTGGGGCAGTGCGGGCGAATTTCTTGCCATGGGCGGCAAGGGGTTGTACGTGTGGGGTTCGTACGCGGTAACGTTTTTGTGTATCGCGATTGAACTCGCGTCGCTGAAGCTGCGCCGTGGCGCGGTGAACAAAAAACCATGAAGCCCCGTCATCGCCGAATCGCCTTGATCGTCGCCGGTGTCGCCGGTCTGGCGCTGGCCACTACGCTGGTGTTGCAGGCGTTTCAACAAAACCTGGTGTTTTTTTTCACCCCCTCGCAAGTCGCGGCAAACGAAGCGCCGCAGGGGCGCGCGTTTCGCGTCG
The DNA here is from genome assembly GCA_945893125.1 of Bordetella parapertussis. Taxonomy (GTDB): domain Bacteria; phylum Pseudomonadota; class Gammaproteobacteria; order Burkholderiales; family SG8-41; genus UBA5216. The sequence continues at coordinate 3,964 of CAMDDY010000205.1, read as the reverse complement.
GCGGCATGGTTGAAAGCGGCAGCGTCAAGCGCCAGCCCGATGGCGTCACCGTGCATTTCAATGTGACCGATACCGCCAAGACCATCCAAGTGGCGTACAAGGGCGTGCTGCCGGATTTGTTCCGCGAAGGCAAAGGCGTGGTGACGCAGGGGCGGCTTGAAAACGGCCAGTTTGTTGCCAGCGAAGTGTTGGCTAAACACGACGAGAACTACATGCCGCCCGAAGCCGCCGATGCGGTGAAAAAAGCGCAGGCCATCAATCAAAAGGCGGTGGGCACCGTGGTGAATAAATGATTCCAGAACTCGGTCAATTCGCGCTGGTGTTGGCACTTATCCTCGCGGTGGCGCAGGGCACGCTGCCGCTGGCGGGGGCTGCGCGCGGCACGCAGTCGTGGATGAATCTCGCGCGGCCGGCGGCGCAGGGGCAGTTGGTGTTTATCGCCATCGCGTTTGGCTGCCTTACCTATTCATTTGTGACCAATGATTTTTCCGTACTCTACGTCGCCACCAACTCCAACTCGGGCTTGCCGTTGCAGTACCGCATTGCCGCAGTGTGGGGCGGGCATGAAGGCTCGCTGCTGTTGTGGATGCTGATGCTCGCGGGCTGGACCACGGCGGTCAGCGTGTTCAGCAGCCACTTGCCCGACGACATCGTTGCGCGTGTGCTCGGCGTGCTGGGCCTGGTCAGCGTGGGGTTCCTCAGCTTCACGCTGTTTACCTCCAACCCGTTTGACCGGCTGCTGCCGGCGGCGATGGACGGGCGCGATCTGAATCCGCTGTTGCAGGATTTCGGCATGATTATTCATCCGCCGATGCTCTACATGGGTTATGTCGGGTTTTCGGTGGCGTTTGCGTTTGCGATTGCCGCGCTGTTGTCGGGGCGGCTCGATGCGACGTGGGCGCGCTGGTCGCGGCCGTGGACCACCTTGGCGTGGGCGTTTCTCACGCTCGGCATCGCGCTCGGCAGTTGGTGGGCGTATTACGAATTGGGTTGGGGCGGCTGGTGGTTCTGGGATCCGGTGGAGAACGCCTCGTTCATGCCGTGGCTGGTGGGCACCGCGCTGATTCATTCGCTGGCGGTGACTGAAAAACGCGGCGCTTTCAAAAGCTGGACCGTGCTGCTGGCGATATTCGCGTTTGCCTTGTCGCTGCTCGGCACCTTCCTCGTGCGCTCCGGTGTGCTGACCAGCGTGCATTCGTTTGCCACCGACCCCAAGCGCGGCGTTTTTATCCTCGCGTTTCTGCTGGTGGTGATCGGCGGCTCGCTGGCGTTGTTTGCGTGGCGCGCGCATCGCGTGGGTCTGGGCGGGCGCTTCGAGGTGGTGTCACGCGAATCGTTTTTGCTCACCAACAACGTGCTGCTGCTGGTGGCGGCGGGTTCGGTGCTGCTGGGCACGTTGTATCCGCTGTTTCTTGATGCGCTGGGCATGGGCAAAATTTCCGTCGGCCCGCCGTACTTTGAAACCGTGTTTGTGCCGCTGATGGCGCCCGCTTTATTTTTGATGGGCGTGGGGCCGATGGCGCGCTGGAAGCAGGCGAACGTGCCCGAACTGGCCGTGCGGCTAAAGTGGGCGTTTGCGGTTGCGGTTGTGGGCGGATTGCTGCTGCCGTTCACCATGGGCGCATGGACGCCGCTGGCGAGTTTTGGCTTGTTGCTGGCGGTTTGGATTGTGGCCAGCAGCGTGACCACTTTGTTATCGCGCCTGAAACAAACACCGGGCACGGGCATCGCCAAATGGCGCGCGCAATCGCGCAGCTACTACGGCATGCTGCTCGCGCATATGGGTATGGCGGTGTTCGTGGTGGGCGTGACCATGGTGAAAAGTTACGAGGCCGAGAAAGACGTGAAGCTCTCGATAGGCGAATCCGTTGAACTGGGCGGCTACACCTTTCGCTTCGATGCACTGAATGACGTGAAAGGCCCGAACTACGTCGCCGTGCGCGGCACCTTCACGGTGACGCGCGGTGCGTCTGCGGTCAGCATCATGCACCCCGAAAAACGCATCTACAATGTGCAGAAAAATCCCATGACCGAAGCCGCGATCAATACTGGCTTCACGCGCGACCTGTATGTGTCGCTGGGCGAGGCGGTGGAGGGCCGCGCGTGGGTGGTGCGGGTGCAGGTGAAACCGTTTGTCGATTGGATCTGGGGCGGCTGCGTGTTGATGGCGCTGGGCGGCTTGCTGGCGGTGCTCGACAAACGTTACCGGTTGGCTGCTCGCAGTCGGGATGAAACCGTTTCCGGCGCTGCCGTGGCGGCTGCGAGCTGAACCCATGAAATGGTGGCTCTGGCCGCTCGGCCTGTTCCTGATATTGGTGGTGTTTCTCGGCGTGGGTTTGACACTCAATCCGCGCGAGGTACCGTCGCCGCTGATCGGCAAACCCGCGCCGCCATTTCAGTTGCCGCTGCTGCATGATGCCGAAAAAACATTCACGCATAAAGACATGCTGGGCAAGGTTTGGGTGCTCAATGTGTGGGCGTCGTGGTGCGGGCCGTGCCGCGATGAACATCCAATTTGGGTTGATCTGGCCAAAGCCAAGGTCGTGCCGATCTACGGCCTGAATTACAAAGACAAGCGCGCCGACAGCATCGCGTGGCTGCAACGTTACGGCGATCCCTATGTGCTGTCGGTGTCCGACACGCAAGGACGCATCGGCATCGACTACGGCGTGTACGGCGTGCCCGAAACCTATGTCATCGATAAGGCCGGTGTGATTCGTTTCAAACAAATCGGGCCGGTCACGCCCGCCGTGTTGAAAGACAAAATTCTGCCGTTGATTGCAAAGTTGAATGAAAATGTATAAGTATTTGTTTTTATTGATATTTTTATCATCACCCTGGATGCCCACGCAAGCGACCGAAGATGCCGCACTCGAGCAGCGCGTGCAGCGCATCTCCGAAGAATTACGTTGCCTGGTGTGCCAGAACCAGACCATAGCGGACTCCAGCGCTGATCTCGCGGTTGATTTAAAAAATCAGGTGCGCGAAAAATTAAAACAGGGTGTCAGTGAAAAAGACATCATCACCTTCATGACCGAACGTTACGGTGATTTTGTGTTGTATCGTCCGCCGGTGAAGGCAACGACCTGGCTGTTGTGGTTCGGGCCGGGATTGCTGATGGTGGCGGGCTTGGCCGCGTTGTTTATGCGCCTGCGCCGCCGCACCACGGCAGCCGCGGAACCCGCGCTCACCGATGACGAGCGCGCACGCGCGGCGGCATTGCTGCACTCTAGCGACGAGCCGAATCAACGATGACTTTATTCTGGATACTCGCGGCGTTGCTGATCGCCGCCGCGCTGGCGTTTGTGCTGCCGCCGTTGCTTAAGCGCGGCGCTAAAACAGACAACGCGGCCCCGGCGAACAGCGCGCTGAACATTGCGGTGTATCGTGACCAGCAACGCGAACTCGACGCCGATCGCAGCGCCGGCGTCATCACAGACGAGCAATACGAGCGCGCGCGTATCGAGCTGGAGCGGCGTTTGCTGGACGATGTCGCGGTGGACGCGCCCGCACTCACCGTGCGCCCCGCCGGCCCCGTCAATCGAATTCCCGCCGTGATGATGGGGCTGGCGGTGCCGCTGCTGGCGGTGGGCCTTTACATCACCGTGGGCAGCCCGCGCGCGCTTAGCACCGTGGCGATACCCACCGATACCAGCAAGGGCGTCACCGCCGAGCAAGTCGAAGCGATGGTGGCGAAGTTGGCCGAGCGCATGAAGCAAAACCCGGATGACCCGCAGGGCTGGGCCATGCTCGGTCGTTCGTATGCGGTGATGAACCGCTTTGACGATGCGGCCGCCGCGTACGGCAAAGCCGTGGCGCGCGTGCCGGACAACCCCAATCTGCTGGCCGATTACGCCGACGCACTGGGCATGCAACAGGGGCGCCGCATCGACGGCAGGCCGCTGCAAGTGGTCGAACAGGCGCTGAAGATCGATCCGGCGAACTGGAAGGCGCTTGCAATGGC